>CAYXUS010000093.1:0-8779 GCA_964468415.1 uncultured Caldithrix sp. | reverse complement strand
ACCCGGCAACATCGAGATGCTGTTGGATGTTGATCTGGAAATTACGGTAGAACTCGACCGCAAAACCATGTTGGTTTCCGATTTGTTGAAACTGGGCAAAGGTTCGATCATCGAATTCCCTAAATCGGCCGGGGAACCACTGGATATTTTGGTCAACGGGCGCAAATTCGCCGAAGGCGAAGTGGTGGTGATCGACGACAAATTCGGTGTGCGTATTACCCAGTTGATTAGCCCCAAAGAACGGATCAAGAAATTGGCTTAATGACATTCAAAAAAACGGGGAATTGGTTTTGAATACGCACATGACGAAGATTACGTGGCTGGTCATTTTGATTTTGATGGTAACTGGCCTTCAGGCCATCCCGGCCCGGGGGGTAAAAAACGATTCGGCTGTGGTCCAGACTTCAGGCGCGGTAAATACTGCGCAGCAAGATGCTTTTGGCGATCGCTTTACTTCGCAAAAAACATCCCTGACCGGCCATTATTTGAAACTGCTGGCTATTACGGGGCTGTTGCTGGTGATTTTTTTCTTTTCTTTAAAGTACATCCGCAAAGTGCAATTCGGCTCTGCCGCCTCACAGCAACAAAAAATACTTGTTTTAAGCCGGCAATATCTTACTCCGAAGCACAGCGTGTGGTTAGTGGTGATCAATAGACAAAAATACTTGCTGGGCGTTTCGGAACATGCCATAAATTTGATCGATCGTTTGGGTGAAATCAGCGAAGAAGAATTGCAGCAAGCCCGCTCGGTAACGCTTCCTTCGTTCGGAAATCTGTTGCAGAAACTTCGTAAAAGCTAACCGGAGGGTGTACACGCCAGAAAATTTTCGCTTGCCATGTTCATGTGTTTGCCGGCTTTTGCCGGGGACGTTATGGTTGAAAAATTCAAACCACGCATTTTATGCCTGCCACTGAGCCCGTAAAAAATTCCGGATCTTTCTTTAATAGAGGTCATTTCTGTTTTAGGGTGTTTGCCGCCTGAAAAATGGCGCTTTCTGCGCGGCGGGAAATTTTTTCCTCTTTTACCATTACTTTTTTCCAGCATTTTTTACCTCTTCTTTTTACTCCGAAATACCTCCCGAAAAGCGATAAACGGTAACTTGCCTATTTTATTGATGTTACCCCATGCTCTGCAGGGGGTGCGCCCGCTCATTTAAAAGTGGCATGGATTTTGTCTTAAAAGCCATGAATGGAAATGAACGATTACGAAAGAAAACAGGGAATGAAAGCAAATCATCAAAAAATTATTGTGTTACTGACCTTCGTCCTATTATTGCTGCCGGGCCTTTCCCGGGCTCAAGGCGGCTTACCCCAGGTAACCATTGGGCTGCAAAACAGTAACGATCCGAATTCGTTGGTACCGACTATCCAGATTCTCTTCTTGATTACGGTGTTAAGTTTGGCGCCCTCGATTGTTATTATGATGACCTCCTTTACCCGTTTGATCGTCGTTTTCCATTTTTTGCGCCAGAGCCTTTCTACCCAAACAGTTCCGTCCAACCAAATTTTGGTGGGCCTGGCGCTTTTTTTAACCTTTTTTATCATGAAGCCCGTTATCGAGCAAATCAACAGCAATGCGTTACAGCCCTATTTGCACAAAGAAATCACACAGGAAGAAATGTTTAAACGTGCGGCTTCACCCATCAAAAAATTTATGCTGAAGCAAACGCAAGAGAAAGACTTACAACTGTTCATTAATTTAAAAGGAGGGGAAAAGCCCGCCTCTCCGCAGGAAGTTTCTCTTTCGACCCTTATTCCGGCCTTTATTATTAGCGAATTAACCACGGCATTTAAGATAGGATTTTTGCTTTACCTGCCCATGCTGCTTATCGATGTAATTGTGGGCAGTGTGTTGCTTTCGATGGGGATGATGATGTTGCCGCCGATTATGATTTCGATGCCTTTTAAAATTTTGCTTTTTGTGCTGGTGGATGGCTGGTATTTACTGGTAGAATCGTTAGTTAAGGGATTTTAAGATGACAACGGATTTTGTGATTTACATTAGTCAGCAGGCTTTTACCACGGCTTTTTATATTTTACTTCCCATTCTGGGCGCCGGAATGATTATCGGTTTGTTGATCGGTATTTTTCAGGCGGCAACGCAAATTAACGAAATGACCTTAACCTTTGTTCCGAAAATCGTTCTCATGTTTCTGGTGATCTTCCTGTTGTTGCCCTGGTTTTTAAATTTAATGATGGATTTTACGGTGGAAATTTTTCAATACATAATTACGGTGGCACATTGATATGTTCGGATTCATCGATCATTTGGCACAATATACGCCTTTGTACATGCTCATTTTTGCGCGCATTTCGGCTATGGTAATGGTGATGCCGGTTCTGGGATTTAGTACCGTACCGGTGCGCGTGCGTGTGCTTTTGGCTTTTGTGCTTACCTTGGTTGTTGCCCCCATGCTAAGTGCCATCATGTCTTATGTGCCGGCCAACCTTTGGCAATTGGCCGCCGATGTGACCCGGGAAGTGTTCATCGGGTTGTTGGTGGGCTATGGAGCGCAAATTGTTTTCGAAGGAGTAATGGTAGCCGGAAGCTACGTGGGTTTTCAACTGGGTCTGGCCATCATGAACGTAATCGATCCCACCAGTCAGGATCAAATGCCTATTGTGGGGAACTTTTGGATGCTGGTTATTTTGATGTTTTTTATTCTGACTAACGCACATTATTTCTTAATCGAAACGATTTTTTTGAATTTCAAGATCATTCATCCGGCATCCGCGCAATTTAGCGCAGCATTGGGGCGTACGGTCATTCGCAGTGGCAGCATGATTTTTGAAATGGCCATTCATTTTGCCGCCCCGATTATGATTTTTATTTTGATGTTCGATGTGGCTGTTTCATTTATTGCCCGGGTTATGCCGCAAATGAACATTTTTTTTGTCAGTTTGCCGTTAAAACTGGCCTTCGGTTTGTTTTTACTGATTGTTTCGTTGAATATTTTTCAAAGTATGTTCGGATACATGGTCGATCAAATGCAAGGCCTGGTAACACAAATTATTAGGGGAATTTAGTCGTGGCCGAATCTGCACAGGAGAAAACCGAGCAACCTACCCCACGAAGGAAGCAAGAAGCCAGAGAGCAGGGGAATGTTGTTAAGAGTGCCGAAGTTAATTCGGTAGTGGTGCTTTTTACGGCCATTTTGTCGTTAAAATTAACCATGGCCGCCTTCGGGGACACCTTCCAGAAATTTTTTGTGATGGTGTACCACGAAAGTTCGTTTTTGGAATTGACCCCCGATTCGTTACCCCAGCTGATGTGGATTGTTCTGAAAGTGTTTGCCTTATTAACCTTACCGGTAATGGTGAGTATTCTCATCGCCGGATTTGTCTCGAATTTTGTGCAGGTGGGGCCCTTGTTTGCCAAAAAGGCATTAACGCCCGATCTGAAAAAGCTGAATCCGTTGAGTGGCCTTAAAAAGCTGGTTTCGCCCATGGCCTTGTTCGAGGTATTGAAAGGCTTGCTCAAAATTTCGATCATGAGCCTGATTGCCTACACTATTATCAATAAGTACATCGGCGATGTTTCGGATTGGGCCTATTTGTCGGTTCAGGAAATTATCGGCCTTATTGCCGACATCCTGGTGGAAATTGGAGTAAAGGCCGGGTGGATTTTATTGGTGATGGCTGCGGCCGATTACGGCTTTCAATATTATCAGCACCAGAAAAAGATGAAAATGTCCAAAGAAGAAGTGAAGGAAGAAGCCAAGCAATACGATGGCAATCCGGTGATCAAAAGCGCCATTCGCAGCAAACAACGCGAGATGGCCCGCATGCGCATGATGAAAGAAGTGCCGGAAGCAACAGTGGTGGTTACCAACCCGACGCACATTGCCATTGCTTTGAAATACGAGCCTACCAGCAAATCGGATGCGCCCAGGGTGGTGGCCAAAGGAAAATTGAAATTAGCCGAAAAAATCAAGCAAATCGCCCGGGAAAACGGCGTGCCGGTTATCGAAAACAAACCGTTGGCGCGTGGCCTGTACCAGGCCTGCGAAGTAGGAATGGAGATTCCGGTGGCCTTTTATCAGGCCGTGGCCGAATTGCTAACTCAAGTGTATCAAATGAAGGGCTTAAAGTTACCGGAGTTTGGAGAATAACATGGCAGAAAATCGAGAAAGTACGCTCTTGTTAAAGCTGGCATCAAATACCAATTTAATGCTTACTGCCGGTATCGTTTTGATTTTGGCGGTGATGATTTTGCCCATGCCCAGCTTTTTGCTGGATGTGCTGTTGGTTATGAATATTTCGGCGGCTTTGCTGGTCTTGTTTGTCACTTTGTTTATTTTACGTCCCATGGATTTTTCCGTTTTTCCGGGATTACTTTTGATTTTAACCCTGTTTCGCCTTTCATTGAACATTGCCTCTACCCGCTTGATTTTGAGTCATGGATATGCCGGTGAAATTATCGCCTCTTTCGGTTCGTTTGTGGTGCAGGGCAATTATGTGGTTGGAATGGTTATCTTTTTGATTTTGGTTGTCATCAATTTTGTGGTGATTACCAAAGGTGCCAACCGCATTGCCGAAGTTTCGGCGCGTTTTACCCTGGACGCCATGCCCGGAAAACAGATGGCCATCGATGCCGACCTGAACGCCGGTTTGATCGATGATGTGGAAGCGCAGCGCCGCCGGGAAGAAATCTCCAAAGAGGCCGACTTTTACGGCGCGATGGATGGTGCCAGTAAATTTGTGCGTGGCGATGCCATTGCCGGTTTGCTGATTACGCTGATCAACCTGATTGGCGGCTTGCTTATCGGGATGGCCCAACGGGGCATGACTCTGAGTGATGCGGCATCGACGTACACGCTGCTGACCATCGGTGACGGTCTGGTGGCACAAATTCCGGCCCTGCTCATTTCGGTGGCTTCGGGCATTGTTATTACGCGTGCCTCTTCCAGCTCAAACATGGGCGATCAGTTAGCCGCTCAGTTGGTAGCCCAACCCAAAGCCATTTATTCTTCGGCTGGTGTGGCCTTTTTAATGGGCATTATGCCGGGCATGCCTTTGGTGCCTTTTTCGGTGATTGCTTTAATTATGGCTGCCATTGCCTACCAAATTCAAAAAATCGAAAAACAAGAACTGGCGGAAAAGGAAGAGGAAGAAGAAGCCGAACTGGTGGAAACCACTGAGCGCATCGAAGAATTTTTGCATCCCGATGCGTTTGAAATCGAGCTGGGTTACGGCCTGATCCCCCTGGTGGATGTGAATCAAGGAGGTAATTTACTGAAACGCATTAGCACCATTCGCAAAAGTCTGGCCATCGAAATGGGTATTCTGGTGCCGCCCATTCGCATTCGCGACAACATTCAACTGAACGCCAACGAATACGTTTTCAAAATTTACGGGGTAAAGGTAGCCGGTGGGCAGGTAATGCTGGATCGTTACATGGTGGTAAATCCGGACAAATCGTTGCAACTGAACGGCATCGAAATGCAGGAGCCGACCTTTGGCCTGCCCGCACTCTGGGTGACCGAATCGGAACGGGAACGGGCCGAAATTGCCGGAAACACCGTAGTCGAGGCTCCGGCCGTCATTGCCACGCACCTAATGGAGGTGTTGAAGGCCAATGCCTACAAGCTGCTCGACCGTCAGGAAACCCAACGCATGCTCGACCACCTGAAAGAAACCCATGCCGCTTTGGTCGAAGGATTGGTACCCGATGTGGTCTCGCTGGGCACCATTCGTTCGGTGCTGAAAAATCTGTTGCGCGAACACATTCCCATCCGCAATTTTGTGGTCATTCTGGAAACCATCGCGGACTACGCCCCCTTTACTAAAGATGCCGATGTGCTCACCGAATATGTGAGAGCGGCACTGGCCGAAACGATTACCGAAATTCTGAAAACCGATGCGGGGTATGTTGCGGTGGCCATGCTGGAACCCAAATTAGAAGACCACATTCTGTCGGTCATCAGGGAGGGCGGAGCAACCGTTCAAAATTTGGGATTTTCGCCCCAGCAAGTGAACGATTTATTTGATGACATTGCGGAAAAAATCGAAGAAATGTCGAACCTTGGCGTGCAACCATCGCTTTTGGTTTCGCCGCAAATCAGACGTGCCGTGCGTAAATTTACGGAAACCATTTTCTCTAATTTATTTGTCATAGCCTATTCCGAATTAACTTCGGATACGGAAGTAAAGTCAGTAGGAACAGTGAGATATCCCAATGAACGTTAAGTATTACACCGGACGCAGCCTGGCCGAAGCCATCGGACGGGCCAAAAAAGAATACGGCAGCGATATTATCCTGCTCGATTCCAAAGAAATTCGCAATGAAATGGACGGTAGCAAAATGGTGCAGGTCTCCATTTCGGTGGATGAAAAGAAGGCCAGGGTTAAAAACTGGCAACCGCCCAAAGTGGAATCGCGCGAGGCACTTTTTCCGCCTAAAAAAGAGGTGGAAACCCGTGAAGATTTTAATGCCGTCATTTCGAGCATTCTGGCACGCAAACCCAAAACATTGAATCAGGAAAGAAAGATATTGGAAGAACTGGCCGAACTCAAAGAGCAAATCAATCAATTGCGTGTTAAAAATTTAAATGAAAAAGTGTCTTTGCCCGAAAACTACGATGCGTTGCTCAAATCCATGCTCAACAAGGGAATGGACCAAATCATGGCCGAAGGCTTAATCAAAAAAGCCTACCACGTCACGCCTTCCGGGCCGGAAGCCAGCAAACGGGAAATTGTGCACGCATTGAAAAACGAATTGCGTTCCAAGCTAAAAGTGTTCGATTTAAACCGCATTACCGAGGAGGGCGGGCGCAAAGTGATTATGCTGGTTGGCCCGACCGGTGTGGGCAAAACCACGATGGCCATGAAACTGGCCGCACATCCCAAAATTTTAGCGCAAAAAGAGGTGGTCATCATCTCCACCGATCCCTACGGCCCTTCGGAAGCACTCAAGGCGTTTTCAAAAATGAGCGGCGTTCCGGTAATCGAAAAAAAGAGAGAAGACGAACTGGCACAGGTAATGAGGCGGCTGGATCAATACGAAGTTGTGCTGGTCGATGTGGCCGGCACCAGCCCGTTTGCGCCGAATTTCATGAAGAAGATGGAAGAATACATCAAAGTGATTCGTCCCACGGAAATTTTTCTGGTAGCAGCCATGAACACCGATGTGCAGGACTTTTTTGCTTCGGCTTCCATGTACTTGCTGCTGAAACCGACGGGGCTCATTCTTACCAAGTTTGACGAAACCAATCGGTGGGGGAAAATTTTTACACTTTTAGATGAACTGCAATTGCCTGTGGTGGCATTTGGCGAGGGCAAGCGCATTTTTATCGACATTACGTTACCGGATGAATTGTACATTTTCCAGAAACTATTCGAGGCTTAAAGAATGATTTCCAAACTGAGAAACGGAGTTGTCAGTAGTCGGAACAAATCGTGCCAGATTATTGCCATTACCAGCGGAAAGGGCGGCGTGGGCAAATCTACCATGAGCGTCAATCAGGCCATCGATTTGCAAAAATTGGGGAAACGGGTGCTGATCGTGGATGCCGATTTGCATCTGGGAAATGTGGACTTGTTGTTGGGTATTCGCACGCAAAAAACCATTGCGGACGTGGTGAACAAGGGAGTTCCATTGCAAGAGGTAATTGTACCCACGCAGGCCAGAGTGGATGTGCTTCCTGCGGCGATGGCCTCGGTGGATTTGATTGAGAGCGAGGATAGAATTCTGAAGAGGTTAGCCGAGGTCTTTAAAGCTTTTTCGCATTCGTACGATTTTATCATCATTGACACAGGGGCCGGTATTGCCATGACCGTCCTGTCCTTTTTGCTGGGTGCCGATAAAATCTCTGTTGTCATTACGCCGGACCCGGCATCGATAACGGACGCTTATGCGGTTATTAAGGTTGTAAAGAGCGTGACCAAAAAAATACCGGTGTATTTGACCGCCAATATGGTGAACCACCCGGATGAAGGCGAGGTGCTTTACAAAAAGATGAATTTAATGGCCCATAAATTTTTGAGCAGTCAAATTCATTACGGCGGTGCCGTGGTAAAAGACGATATGATCGCCCGTTCGGTAAAAATGCAGCGGCCGTTCATTTTGGATCATCCCAATTCCACGGCGGCCAATGCCATCCGGGCTATTAACCGCCGTATTTTGCAGTCATCTCCTGCGGACACCTATCCGCAGATGAATTTGTTTGAACGGGTGTTAGAAACAAAGAAAACATCGGTAGAATGGAACCTTTAAAGAAGTTTGTCTTGCGTATCGCCATGCTGGCAGCTTTGGTTACTTTTTTAAGCTGCATGCTTAACGGAATTTCCATTGCTACCAGCATCTATCGCAGTGCTGTGGTTTACTTGTTGTCACTTTTATTGGTAATAATTATGCTGAATATTTTACGTTGGGGAATTTGGATTACGTCCCCGACCGAAAGCGTACCCAAAACCGACGGGTTATCCGATCAGGAAGAAAATGTTAACGAAGAGAAGACTGAATAATGCAACGGACCATCTCGAAACTTAAAGAAGCAGGGGAAGCGCTGATCAAAGAATACATGGCCAGCAAAAACCCGCGTTTAAAAGGCAAAATTGTGGAGCATTACGCTCCGTTGATTAAAAACATCGTGGGACGGTTTAATGTTCAATATTCAACCACGTTAACCCAGGAAGATTTGTACCAATATGGCATTCTGGGGTTGCTGAAAGCACTGGAACGCTTTAAGTCGAACGGCGTGCCTTTTCATGCCTTTGCCTACAAGCGCATTTACGGCGAAGTGGTAGATGCCTTGCGCCGTGAAGGCATGCTGGGACG
>CAYXUS010000092.1:0-20632 GCA_964468415.1 uncultured Caldithrix sp. | reverse complement strand
GAGCCACTCGGCAACCGGCGGCCTTTTTCCCCCTCTCCTTTTTCTTTTTTCCTTTTTCATTCCTCCGTGTCACCACGAAGTGGCCCCTGCGGGAAGGGCATCCTACGGATAATTCGTAATTTTTAATTCGTAATTCGTAATTCTTAATTCTTAATTCTTCTAATTTCCCTCTTTTTCTTTCCGATGGTTGCATAATATAGGGAATCATCGTTAACTTCCCTTCTGCCGTGTTCGGGCCGAATGCACCGAATACACAAAAAAGTAAATCAGAGGAACATTACAGAATCGAGGAACAACGATGAAGAAATCTAAAATCTATTGGACCAAAACCGACGAAGCGCCCTATCTGGCCAGCTTTGCTTTACTGCCGGTAATTAAATCTTTTACCAAGGATACCGGAATCGAAATAGAAACCAAAGACATCTCTCTGGCAGGGCGCATTATCGCCAACTTCCCGGACAAATTGCGGGATGATCAAAAGATACCCGATCATTTAAAAGAATTGGGGGAACTAACGCAACACCCGGATGCCAATATCATTAAATTGCCCAACATTAGCGCCTCGGTGCCGCAATTGCAAAGTGCTATTAAAGAGCTGCAAGAAAAGGGTTACGATATTCCCGATTATCCGGAAGAACCGAAGACCGAAGAAGAAAAAGCCCTGCGCGAACGTTTTGCCGTGGTGTTGGGATCGGCCGTGAACCCCGTATTGCGCGAAGGTAACTCCGACCGCCGCCCGGCTCCGGCCGTGAAGAAATTCGCCCAAAAAAATCCGCACAAAATGATGAAGCCCTGGCCCAAAGAAGGCTCCAAAACACGCATTGGTCACATGGAACGGGGCGACTATTTTGAAAGCGAAAAATCCGTCACGCTGGATCGGGATTTAACAGCAAAAATCGAATTTGTCGCTCCGGACGGAAGCACCAAAACCTTAAAAGAAACACTGCCCCTGCTCAAAGGCGAAGTGCTGGATTCGGCCGTGATGAACGTGCGCGAGTTGCGTAAGTTCTACGCCGAAAAAATCGAAGAAGCGAAAAAAGACAACATCTTGCTTTCGTTGCATCTCAAGGCCACCATGATGAAGGTGTCCGATCCCATCATGTTTGGTCATGCAGTTTCTGTGTATTACAAAGATGCGCTGGAAAAGCATGCCGAAGCTTTAAGGGAAGTGGGCGCCAATGTGAACAACGGCCTGGCCGACATTCTGGAAAAAATCAAAAAACTTCCCGAAGAAAAACGCACCGAAATCGAAGCCGACATTAACGCCGTGTACGAAAAACGTCCCGATTTAGCTATGGTCGATAGCGATAACGGAATTACCAACCTCCACTTGCCGAACAAAGTGATTATCGATGCCTCCATGCCCGTGGTCATTCGTGACGGCGGCAAAATGTGGAACAAGAACGGTGAGTTGCAGGATACGCTGGCCATGATTCCCGACCGCAGTTACGCCACCATTTATCAGGTGGTAATCGAAAATTGCCAGAAGCACGGACAGTTCGATCCGGCCACGATGGGCACCGTTTCCAATGTGGGCTTAATGGCCAAAAAAGCCGAGGAATACGGTTCCCACGACAAAACTTTTGAAGCCGAAGCCGATGGCATCATCCGCGCCGTTGACGAAAATGGCCAGGTGCTGTTGGAACAAAAAGTGGAAAAAGGCGACATCTTCCGCATGTGTCAAACCAAAGATGTGGCTATCGAAGATTGGGTCAAGCTGGCCGTAAAACGCGCACGCGCGTCGAACACTCCGGCTGTCTTTTGGCTGGATGACCGGCGAGCCCACGATCGCGAAATCATCAAAAAAGTGGAAAAATATCTGAAAAATCACGATTTAACCGGACTGGATATTCGCATCATGCGCCCGGAAGATGCCATGCGCTTCTCGCTGGAACGCATCCGACGCGGTGAAGATACCATCTCGGTTACCGGTAATGTTCTGCGTGATTACCTGACCGATCTGTTCCCCATTCTGGAATTGGGCACCAGCGCACGCATGCTGTCCATCGTTCCGTTGCTCAAAGGCGGCGGACTTTTCGAAACGGGTGCCGGTGGCTCCGCCCCCAAACACGTGCAACAATTCTTGCAAGAAGGACACCTGCGCTGGGATTCTTTGGGTGAATACTGTGCTTTGGTTCCGTCTTTCGAAATGATCCACGAAAAAACCGGCAACAAAAAAGCGGCGATTCTGGCAAAAACTTTGGACGAAGCGGTGAGCAAATATCTGGAGAACGGAAAAACACCTTCGCGTAAGGTGAATGAACTGGACAACCGTGGCAGTACGTTTTATCTGGCCATGTACTGGGCGCAGGCGCTGGCAGCGCAGGATGAAGATGCGGAATTGAAAGAGCGCTTTGCGAAAATGGCGGCCGAAATGGAAAAGAATGAGGCCAAAATTAACGAGGAGCTTCTGGCAGCACAGGGGCGTCCCGTGGATATCGGGGGCTATTACAAACCCGACGAAACAAAAGTGGAAAAAGAAATGCGGCCCAGTGCTACGCTGAATGCCATCATCGATACCATGTAAGCAGCGGGCCAAATACGACAAGCAAAACCTTCTCCCGGGGTAAAACCGGGGGAAGGTTTTTTTGTGCCCGGACGGATTGGAGACTGCGTGGAACAGGCGGTGCGCGGCGGGGTGACAATGGTAGTTTTGCCGTTTTGCGGATAAAAGCATCTTCTTAATATCCCATCAAAAAATCTTTCTCCTTTAGAAATTATTTGATTTAATCTGTCGCACTCTGTATTATTAACACAAATTCATACAGGATATGGGTGCTAAATTTTCATTTCTTCGAATTGTTTTAAAGAACGGTGTCCGGAAGACGACTTTCAAATTCAAAAAGGTTTTGCCAATGCAAACGCAAGAAAATCTTTTAAAACAATGGCTTTTTTTGTACAGCCTGGCGGTAGAAGGAGCAACGGGCGCTTTTTTGGCGATTTTTATTTATGTGTACAACAAAATAGAATGGGCCAACAGCACGACCCGTTTGCTGGATAAATATTACCTGTCGCTTCTGATTCTGGCCGGATTAATTACACTCATTTTGGCACCGCTTTACATCTTTTCCAATTGGATCAAAGACGAAGCATTACCGGCCTGGTACGGAGCGGTAAAAAAGAATGCACGCTGGCTAATGGGCTTTACCTTAATTCTTTATTTGTTGTTTCTGTTGCACAAAAACGGAATCCATTTTAAAGCCATAGAATTAATTCTTGCTTTGGTAATTGTTTACATCTTTTATTCCTTTCAAAATGCCTTGGTTGCCGAAGGGTATCCGGCCTGGCAAAATGTCGCTACCACTTTGAATCTTTTGTTAGGCGTGGGAAAAATAAGTCTCGTTTCGTGGATTGTCATTTTTCATGTGTACGATTTGCAGGTGTGGATTACGTTGTTTTTGTTATTTGAATTGTTCGTTTTATTCTGGCGCATGAAAATGCTGAATCGCATGCGTCCGGAAACCAAGCAAACGGTTCGTTTTTTGCTTATTCAGCACAGCCTGCTTTTTGGCAGCCGGCTCATTATCGGTTTGTTTATTCCGCTCATGTTTACCGCCTACCAGTGGTTCGTTGGGGGCAAAGTTACCGGTGCCATAATGTTATTTGTACTGTTCGGGGAATTTCTCGAACGGCTTTTGTTCGTTTTCTCGGCCATTCCCCATTATTACGATTACGAACCGGAATAAGCTTGCGGCCAACCGGATTATTCGCCGCGGTAAAAACGAATATCCACTTTTTCGATGGTGGCCAGTCCTTCGGTAATCGCTTCGTCAATCAACGGGATAAACGCCTCGATTTTTTCCAGCGTATCGACAATTTCAATAATGATGGGCAAGTCTTCGGACAGGCGCAATAGTTTGCTGGTGTGCATGCGGCTATGGCGCCCAAAGCCTTCTAAGCCGCGAATAACTGTGGCCCCGGCCAGACATTCTTCCCGGGCTTTTTGCACAATCCATTCGTACAAAGGTTTACCCTGGTATTTATCGGCTTCTCCAATAAAAATGCGTAAAAGATGTCCTTTTTCCGGCAAAATCATTAGAAGCCTCCTGTTTAAATAAAACGGCCAAGATTTTGTTGTACTGAGTCAAATATCACCATTCTTTTCCGGCTGCTTTTAGATCATTTTCGAAACCATATTGCCCAGCCACACCCCGAAAAGTCCCAGAACAATTTGCAAAGACAAATTCAAAAAGGCGCCTCCAAACAGGCCGTCCCGGGCCAATCCAAGTGTTTCGTAACTGAAGGTGGAAAAGGTCGTAAAGCTTCCCAGAAAACCAATCAGCAGAAAAGCACGGGTTTCCGGGGTGAAAAATTGTCGGTTTTCGGCCATCCCGCTTAATAAGCCGATGAAAAAACAACCTAAAACATTTACGGTTAAAGTTCCGTATGGAAACCAGAAATTTTTGACCAGTTTATGTGCAAATCCGCTTAACAGGTAGCGGGAAATCGCTCCCAGAAAACCGCCGCTGCCGATAATGAGTAATCGAAACATTGGGTACTCCGTTAACTTTTCGAAAATGAAAGTCTAAAGAAAAATAAGACAGGTATCAAATTAAAATAGTCGGTTGTAGGTCGGATTAAATGCCGTTAGGAAAGTACGCAAATTTAGAACTGGCACCTTAACGCCCAACATGCAGAAAAAACCTAAAGAAAAGTGCAAAAAAGAACGACAATAGAACACTGTAAATAGGTAAAGTACGCCCGTTCCGAAATGGGCCGGAAAAGTTTGGGCCGGTTTTGGCCTAAACTTAAATGTATTCTTGAATCATGAATAGATTAAATTTATATTGCGTTCAGTTCAGAGAATGCCTTGGGGAGGGCAGCATCTTAAATAAGGAGCATATTATGAAGGCTCGTTTTCTTACAAATTTTTTTATGGTCATATTTGTGTTTGCTTTTTTGAATTCCGTTAGCGCACAGGAAAAGGCGAGTGCGGAATTTATTAGTGCCCACAAGCCTCCTGTGTCGATGTTCGGGGTTCAGGCCATGGATGGAATTAAACAAGTACAAATACATGGGAATACACTTTTTGTGGTGGATGAGTACACCGGTTTGCAAATTCTGGATGTGAGCGATGTACACCATCCGAAGGAAGTTGCCACGGTCGGAGCCACCCATCTTTCACAAAACGTGGCTTTGGAAGGGAATTTGGCCTTCCTTTCCGGAAGACTGGACGGGGTGTACATCATCGATGTGTCGAATCCGTCCCGCCCCAAAGTGCTCAGTCATCTCAAGCCGGTTGCCGAATCGTTCTGGGTGGAGGTGCACGATTCGACCTTATTCGTGGCCGAAGCCGACTCTGGTATTGCTATTTACGATATTTCCGATCTTACACATCCCGCTTTGCTAAAGGTATTACACATAAAAGGCGGGTTTACCTGGGGATTGGGTGTAAAGGACAACTATTTGTTTGCTTTGGACAAACGAAACGGCATGCTCATTTTTGATGTGAGCGATCCGGCCCATCCTAAAAAAGTGGGAGATGTCAAGGAAATTGTTTATGCCCGATCGATTTTGTTTCAGGGACCTTATGTTTACGTAGCCAACGGTCCGGCTGGGTTGTGGGTGCTGGATGTGTCGCAACTGGCAACTCCGAAAATTTTGAACAAGGTGGCATTGCAGGGTTATGCCCACAGTGCCACAAAAAGCGGAAACAATATTTTTGTGGGTAACGATGCCTTAAACGCTTTACAGTTTTTTGACGTCAAGGACGCCGTTCATCCCAAAAAAGAAGGAGAATACAAAGCAAAGTCGCACATTTACAATGCGGTGAAAAAAGATGTGTATGTTTACGTCGCCGCCGACTCCAGCACTTTGATTCTGCGCTACAACCGGCCGCCGCAGTTGGAGCCCATTGCCGATCAGGAAGTGGATGAAAACCAAACCTTAACATTTCAGGCCAAGGCCTACGAACCGGATGGCGATCCGGTCTATTTTACCATGACACCGCTGGCCGAAGGCATGCATCTGGATTCTTTGAGTGGGGTATTTACCTGGAAACCGACCTACGAACAATCCGGAGTTTATCCCGTTACGCTTGCGGTGCACGAACGCACACAAAGCCATTTGACGGACAGCAAATCATTCAAAATTATCGTGCACCACGTAAATCGTCCGCCGACCATTGCCGATATTCCCGATTACGAAGTGGATGAAAATCAGACGCTTACATTTACCATTCCCGAAGGCCAGGACCCGGACAAAGAAGATGCCGGGAAGCTGACCTACACGGCCGACAACTTGCCGCCCGGCGCTACCTTTAATCCCCAAACACGGGTGTTTACCTGGAAACCTACCTACGAGCAATCGGGTGTGTACACCATCGATTTTGCCGTACACGATCCGGCCGGGGCTTTTATGCGCGATGCCTCCACTATTACGGTGCACCATGTGGATCGTCCGCCCACGCTGGAACCGGTGCCTCCGCAAACTATTCCCGAAGGCCAAACTTTAACCATCAAGTTACATGGCTCCGATCCGGACAAGGAAGATCAGGATAAGCTGAGTTATCAGGCTTTTCATTTGCCCCCCGGAGCAACCTTCGATGCGGCTACGGCAACTTTTACCTGGACGCCGACTTATGATCAATCGGGTGTGTACAAAAACATTTTGTTCGTGTTTACGGCGGGTGCGCTCAGCGATTCCGTTACCACCGATATTACCGTAACCCATGTGAACCGTCCGCCGGTAATTGCGGCTTTACCCCCGTTTACGGTGGACGAAAACAAACTTTTGCGTTTTGTCGTTAAAGGCGATGACCCGGATAAAGAAGATGCCGGAAAACTAAAATTCCGGGCGGAGAATTTGCCGGAAGGCGCTCAATTCTATCCCGATTCTAATGTATTTCGCTGGAAACCCACGTATGACCAGTCCGGTACGTATGAAGTGCGTTTTATTGTGCAAGATCCTGCCGGATTAAGCGACACGGCAAGCACAACTATTACGGTGAATCATGTGAACCGTCCGCCGGTTCTGGCCGCCATTCCCGCACAAACCGTGGATGAAAATCAGCCATTGACCATTGTGTTGCAGGGAAGCGATCCCGATAAAGAAGATGCCGGAAAGTTGACCTACACGGCCAAGCCATTGCCCCCCGGCGCAAAATTAGAGGGCAATCAGTTTACCTGGACTCCAAATTACGATCAGTCGGGTACCTACACGATTACCTTCACGGTGAGCGACGGGCAGCTCAGCGACAGCAAACAGGTTACGGTCACGGTGAATCACGTGAATCGTCCGCCGGTTCTGGCAAAAATCGCCGCACAAAGCGTGAAGGAAAATCAGCAGCTTACTTTTAAAGTGACGGCTTCCGATCCGGACAAAGAAGACAGTGGCAAGCTGACACTTGCCGCCAAAAACCTGCCACAGGGAGCAACTTTTGAGGCACAAACCGGAGCGTTTACCTGGACACCTACGTTCGAACAATCCGGGGAATATTCGGTGACTTTTGTGGTGCGCGACCCGGCCGGGTTGCAGGATTCGCTGCAGGTGCCGATTACGGTGATTCACGTAAACCGCACGCCGGTTTTCCCCGAACAAAAACCGCAAATTGTGGACGAAAACAAGCCGCTCCATTACCCGTTGGTTCCGGCGAGCGATCCGGACAAGGAAGACGCGGGCAAATTGAAATACACGGCGAACAATCTCCCGCCGGGGGCTACTTTTGATCCGCAGACTTTGACTTTAAACTGGACACCGGGCTTTGACCAATCGGGTACGTACACGGTGGAATTTACCGTGACCGACGGAGAATTTACGGTAACCCAGCCTTTGCAAATCACAGTGAAAAATGTCGATCGTCCGCCGGTGATCTCCGAAATTGCGCCTCAGCAGATCGATGAAAATGCGGAATGGACGTTAAAGATCGATGCCTCGGATCCGGACAAGGAAGATGCCGGAAAACTTCATTTTTCGGCCGGCAACATGCCGGAAGGAATGAGCTTCGATTCTACGACGGCAACTTTCCACTGGAAGCCCACGTACGATCAGGCGGGAACCTATCCGGGCATTACCGTTCAGGTTACCGATGCAGAAGGCCTGAAAGACGAAAAGTCCTTTACAATTGTCGTAAACAATGTGAATCGTCCTCCCGTGCTGGAGCCTATTGCTCCTGTGAAGGGGCTCGAAAACCGGGCGATAACGATTCAGCTGAAAGCAAGCGACCCGGACAAGGAAGATGCCGGTAAATTAACTTTCGCTTCGGACAACCTGCCCAAAGGCGCCAGCCTGAATGCTCAGAACGGCCTTTTCCAGTGGACACCTACTTTCTTGCAGGCGGGCGATTACGAAATTCATTTTAAGGTTACCGATGCAGGCGGGCTTTCGGCCGGACAAACGGCTTCCATTGCGGTGGCCGATAGCAATCGTGCGCCAAGCCTTGAAGCAATCGGGTCTAAAACGGTTAAAGAAAATCAAACTTTGACGTTCACGGTTACGGGGAAAGATGCGGATACGGACAACACGTTAACCTACAGTGCCAAAAACTTGCCGGAAGGGGCTCGTTTTGACGCGCAAAACCATACGTTTGAATGGACTCCGGGCTTTGAGCAGGCCGGCAACTACACGGTCACTTTTGTAGTGAGTGATGGCAAGGCTCAGGCAAAAACGGACGTAACCATTACCGTGGTTAATGTGAACCGTGCCCCGCAATTTGACGGTTTACAGGATCAAACAGTTAAAGAAGGCGAACAGCTAAAACTTAAAGTGCAGGCACATGACCCGGATGCCGGGGCAAAAATAACGATTGCGGCAAAAGATTTGCCGCAGGGGGCAACATTTGACGCCCAGAGTGCTACGTTAATCTGGCAGCCCACGTTTGAACAGGCCGGAACCTATCCCGTCGTTTTCACCGTGAGCGATGGCGACACAACCGTGGAAAAACAGATTACGATCGAGGTGCAAAACGTAAACCGTCCGCCTGAGTTTGCGCAGGTTCCCGATCAGACGGTTAAAGAAAACGAACAGGTGCAATTTCAGGTGCAGGCCAGTGATCCCGATGCGGGCACCACTTTGCAGTACAGCGTGAAGAATTTGCCCAAAGGGGCCAATTTTGATCCGAAAACGGGTACGTTTACCTGGACACCCGATTTTACCCAGGCCGGTACTTACGAAATCGAATTTGTGGTGAGCGACGGGGAAACCAGCGTAAGCAAAGTGGTCAAAGTGACGGTTGAGAATGTTAATCGTCCTCCGCAAATTAAGGGGCCCGGTAAAACGGAAGCGGAAGCGGGCTCGCCCGTCGAGTTGCAGTTTAAAGGTGAAGATCCCGATAATGATGCATTGACTTATTCGGCGTCCGGCTTGCCAGCCGGAGCCGTGTTAGATGCGCAAAGCGGAACGCTACGGTGGACTCCGGGTGAGAATCAAACGGGTAGTTTTACCATCGAAGTGACGGTAAGTGACGGGCAGGCTAAAGCCAGCACACAGGCCACCATTGTGGTGCACCCCAAAACTCAACCTGCCGCACCCGATACGACTCAGGGAAATTAGTCTTTCATTAAATTTTTGGGCAAAAGGCCGGAATTGAAATTCCGGCCTTTTTTGCTTGGTTGAGAATTTTGTGGTTTCGACCGGTATTTTGTTTTTTGCGTTTACATTACTTGATTCTTGCCGGAGACTTTTGCATTTTAAAAAAATTCAAAAACGGGCATAACATCTTCCGGGGCTAATGCCTGAATAACGAAAATAAACGACCAACCAAAAGGGAAGCAATGAAGCTTTTACAGGATTTTCGAGAAAAAATTGCGGCCGGCGCAGGGGCCTTCGACGCGCAAGATTTCGAACAATTGGCGGAACAGTGGCAGCACATTTTACGGGAATTGGCCGAAAACGATGCTTTTGCACGTTATCCCCAGCACCTGCAAGAAATGAGCCGCAGCATCGAAACATTGTTTTTTTCGTCCCTGGCCCGGCGTCTTATGGCCACAACCGACGTAAAAACCATGATCGATTTCGGAAAGGCACTCGGTGCGATGGCAGCGGGCAGCGAACGGGACGCTTTAATCCATTTGTTTCTCGAACTTTTGCGTCAACCGGAATTTTTAACGCGTATTTCGGACACCAGGCCCTTTGAAACATTAATTCTCGATTTGCTTAAAAAAAGTCATTTTACCGTAGGAGCGTTGCTGCGCCAGCGGGCCACTTTGTATCCGCAAAAGAATTTGTTCGGCGTTATTGAAGGGACACAAATTCGTCGCTATTCGTTTCTGGAAGTTCGGCAACGGGTCGATCAGCTTGCCCGGGGGCTTTTGACCTTGGTGGGACGGCACGAGACAAACAACCCCGCAGTCGCCTTTTTGACCGATAACAGTCTGGAAATGGCTCTGCTCGATTTGGCCTGCCTGAGCAGCGGAATCGTAAACGTCATGATTCCGGCCAATTCGGTTGCGAAGCAAATCGAGTTTGTGGTGCGCCAAACACAGGTTAAGGTGCTGTTGGTCGGCAGCCGAAAACATTTTTCTCAGGTCAATCAGGTGCGACGGCAGCTCGATTCCGTGGAGCACATTGTCATGGTAAATGAGGCGCCCCACGAAGACGGCGTGCTCTCGATGGACGATTTGATCCAGTTGGGCATGCGTTTGAGCGACGAGTCCTTAGCCGAACGCCGGGCACGCGTTCGAATCGAAGATTTGGCCACCATCATGTACACATCCGGAACAACCGGCGAGCCCAAAGGCATTATGTTCTCGCAATTGAACATTGTGTACAAACGGTTCTGCCGGGCGCTGGCCCTGCCCAAAATCGGTCCGGAAGACCGATTTTTAGCCTACCTGCCACTGTACCACACTTTTGGACGCTATCTGGAGATGACCGGCGCATTGTTTTGGGCGGCTGAGTATTACTTCATGGAAAATCCGGCGCTCGAAACCATGGTGCACAACATGCAGATGGTTCATCCTACCATTTTCATCAGCATCCCAAAAAAATGGATACAGCTGTACGAATACATTAGCGCCCGGATTGATGTGGAAACCGACGACGAAGCCCTGATCCGCCAAACCGTTGAAACGGTTACCGGCGGCCAGTTACGCTGGGGACTTTCCGCGGCCGGCTATCTCGATCCCACCATCTTTCGCTTTTTCCAGAGAAACGGCGTGGAATTGCTCAGCGGTTTTGGCATGACCGAAGCCACTGGCGGCATTACCATGACCCGTCCCGGCCAGTACGTAGAGAACGCCCTGGGAGTTCCGTTGCCGGGCATCGAAGCCAAATTAGCTCCGGATGGCGAATTGCTCATCCGCGGGCCGTACGTAATGATGGGCTACTACGGACAAAAGGAAAGTGCCTTTACCGCCGACGGTTGGTTCCCCACCGGTGACATCATGCGTTATCTTAAAAACGGCTATCTGGAAATTATCGATCGTAAAAAAGAGATTTACAAAAACATTCGCGGAGAGACCATCGCTCCGCAACGCATCGAAAAATTCTTTTACGATTTCGACTATGTCAAGCAGGTTTATTTGGTTGGGGACAACCGGCCCTTTAATACCGTTTTGATTTACCCCAACCTGGAAGGCGCGGACAATCCTTTGCGCAACATGGATGAACAGGCCTTGCACGAATTTTTTTCTACCGTAGTCGTAACGGTTAACAATTTTTTGGCGCCGTTTGAACGCATTGTAGATTTCCGTTTAATCGATCGCCCGTTCTCAGCCGAATACGGCGAGCTAACGCCCAAAGGAACCTACAAAAGGCGTGTCATCGATCGGAATTTTGCCGATGTAATCGAACAAATGTACCGTCGCAGCTTTGTAGAATTTGTCTGGAACGGCTGGACCTTGCGTTTGCCCAATTGGTTCTTACGAGAGCAGGGCTACTTAACCCAGGACATTCGTCTCTCCGAAGAAGGAATTTTTGTTGAAAAAGAACAAAAAACCTTGCCCCTGCATCCCGAATCCGAATCCACAGTGCGCATCGGACGCTTTGTGTATGCGGTGCGAAAGCACATGATTGATTTGCAAGTTTTGCTTTCCAATCCTTTGTATTGGCTGGGAAATCAGGAAGTGGTCGACTTTACAAACGGACAGGTCTTTCAGTGGTACCGCATCGATCGGCCGGATGCTCAAATGGAATTTGTACGGGTGGAAAATTCGGCTACCTTCCCGCAGGAGGTACGCGCAGAGTTGCAGGGCTACCTGGCAGAAAAAAACCCCAATCTTCAGGGGCTGCACGCGGCATTGCTCCATTTGCAAAGCCCGCATCTTGCGGATGCGGAGCGAGGATTCGAGTATTTGAAACTCTTCTTGCTCGATTCTCAACAACCCTTTCACGATTTGGTCAAGACTATTATTTCGCATCCGGGATACGCCCTTTCGGATCAGACCGCTGTTCGTCAGCTTTTAACGGTGCTGCCCCAGCTTAAAGGCCGTATTTTCGGCGAAGTGTTCGAGCGTTTTTTAAAGGCAAACACGCGCATCCTGACCAAAGAGCTCATAGCCGAGATTGCCGCAAACAAAGGAAACGATACCGAAGCTTTGAATGCCATACACGAAATTATTAAAAATGCCGTGCGTTCTTTGCCGGTCGGACAATCGGTGAAGCAAACCGCCATTCCGGGATTGCTGGAGTTACTGGCGCGCATCGGGGTAGAACATCCCGGACAATACAAACGCATTCGTCAGTGGCTGGTGCGCTACCAATTGCGCAAAGATTGCAAAGACCTTTCGGCTGCCGCCGCGCGTGCCAAACGCAAAATGCAAGCGGGATTTCGCAAATGGATCGGTGAAAATCAGCAGGTTTCCATCGACGTGGAAACCAATGAAGAATATCGCTGGAGCGATGTAATGATCTTTGAAGAAGAAATTCCGGCCGACGATCGTCAGTTGCTTTTGCACGCCCTTGCGGCCCGTCCCGTTATTCGCGAAACCTTGTTTTTACTGGGTGGCGGCATTCTGGCAGGCCTGTACGACATCCCGCCCGGGGGAGTGTGGATCAGCCGCCTGCACGAAGAACGAGACCACACCGTGTACCGCGTTTCGGTGCAAACGCGCTTTCAGGGCGGGTACGATTTTGTCATCAATCTGGAACGCAAAAAGACGACCCCAAAATTGCACGAAGAAATGAACTGGCTAATCCATGCCTGTGCACCCGCCCGGGGCATTAAACTGGTGGAAGAGTTCGGGGGCTTCTGGAAAGAATTTAATTTGTGGACCGAAGAATACATTCCGGGCGATTCGCTGGAGCGCTATTTTTCCAAAATGACGCGACGCAATGACGAAGAAACCCGGCAACGTTTGCACTATTTGTGGCCCATGTTCATCTGGACGGGTATTTCGGCCCATGTCAGTTTTTGGCGGCGCACGGGCTATCGTCTGGAAATCGAAGACAAATCCATTGCCAACATCATGATTCCCCCGCACGATTACATGAACGGGGTGCGTATTTTTTCCATCCGCAAACGTAAAAAATCACGCGGCCTCTCTTCCCTTATTCTGAATTTTGTGCAGCAATTTATTAAACCGACGGAGCAGAAATATCCCTTTGTCAAAAACAAAGACAAATGGTATTTTATTTTTAGCGGGGTGCTGGATGCCGAAGGTCCGGCCAAAGGAGTGGAACATTTGCGCGAATTGTTGCAGACGCTGGAAAACAGGCGCAAACACTTCCATTTGCAACGCTTTTTGCGTGAATATCTCCGGGAAATCGAGGAAAAGGGTTTTACTCCGCGCAATCTCTATTTTGCCATCCAGCGTTACCGGCGCTGGGCGCATCTTAATCCCGAAGCCGATTTTTCGGCCCGGCTTTTTACTTTGAACGAGCTGTACGAAACCTATGGCCTGGCCGATTTCGAATCGCGTTATCCGGCATGCGCATTCGTTTTTTCCTGGAAACCATTTTCGAACATTCGGACAAGGCCATGCAAAAGAAGCTGGCCGAAATCATTAAAATTTCGCAGGAAAATAATTTGAGCCACGAAGATCGCCTGAAATTGTTTTCGGAAATTCGCAATCGATTTGAACTTTCGGAGTACGAGGAATTCTTCCTGAGCCGTTTGAGTTACCCCCATTTGCAACCGCGCGATTCCGCCGGATGGTTAAAAGTTTCCGGCGGCCTGCAACAAAACGATGTGGTGGTTACGCTGGAAGATTACGACGGGCTGCGCTACCACGTGCGCAAACCGATTTCGCCCAAGGAAATTTCACGCCTGCACAAAATTTTTCTGGAAGCAAATTTGCCGGTGGTGTTTAAGCCGGAACATCGTTATTTGATCGCCGTTTCGGAGCGGGGCTACGTGATTGGCGGACTTTTTTACCGCGCGCTCGATGAACAGACGGTACACATCGAAAAGATCGTGGTAACCTCCAAATACCGCCGCAAGGGAATTAGCGAGGGCTTGATGAACGAATTCTTTAACCGCATGCGCGATGCCAAATTCCGTTTTGTGACCACAGGATTTTTTCGCCCGGAATATTTTTACCGTTTCGGCTTTTCCATCGAGCGCAAGTACGCCGGCCTGGTTAAAGATTTGCAGGCCGGGGGCAAACAATAAAATTATGCGGCGAAAACTCTTCTTTATATTCGAAGAGCAACGCAAAATTTTCCTGTTTTCATTGTTCGGAATTATTAAATTAGGGACGAAAGAAAGTAAGACCTAACCATTGGAGACGATCATGAATCTTTCCGATTTCAATCCTGCGGAAGCCATGACGATTAAGCTTCCCGCCGAACTCCCTCCGAAAAAAGAATTTTTACCCGGCATTCGTCGCGCACCCAGCCGCGGTTTTAACCTGACCAAAAACGAAACCGTTACCGCGCTTAAAAACGCCTTGCGTTACATTCCCAACGAATTACACGAAACGCTGGCGCCGGAATTTCTGGAAGAGCTGCGCACCATGGGCCGCATTTACGGCTACCGTTTTCGCCCGGAAGGCCGCATTTACGGCAAACCCGTAGACCAGTACAAAGGCATTCTCGAAGCCCGCGCCCTGCAGGTTAATATCGATAACAATCTCGATTTTGAAGTGGCCCTTTACCCTTACGAACTGGTTACCTACGGCGAAACGGGACAGGTGTTTCAGAACTGGATGCAGTATTTGCTGACCAAAAAATATCTGGAAATCATGCGCGAAGATCAAACGCTGGTCATCATGTCCGGCCATCCGTTGGGACTGTTTCCATCGCACCGCAACGCCCCGCGGGTGATTAACACCAACGGCCTGCTGGTTGGCCAGTGGGATAATCCCGAAACCTTCCATCGTTTGGCGGCCATGGGCGTTTCCAATTACGGGCAAATGACGGCCGGCGGCTGGATGTACATCGGGCCGCAGGGCATTGTGCACGGCACGTACATTACGGTTCTCAATGCCGGACGCCTTTATTTGGGCATTCCCGACGACGGCGACTTGCACGGTGTGACCTTTGTGACTTCCGGATTGGGCGGCATGTCCGGCGCACAGGCCAAGGCCATCGAAATTGCCGGTGGGGTGGGCGTTATTGCCGAAGTGGATTACAGCCGCATCAAAACCCGCTACGATCAGGGTTGGGTGAGCAAAATTTCCGACGATCTGGATCAGATTGCCCGCTGGATGGACGAATTCAAAAAGAAAAAACAGGCTGTTTCCATTGCCTACCACGGGAATGTGGTCGATTTGCTGGAATACATCGACAAACACAACATCGAAGTGGAGTTGCTGTCCGATCAAACATCCTGCCATGCCGTTTACGAAGGCGGTTACACCCCGGCGGGAATTTCTTTCGAAGAAGGCCGTAAACTGATTAAAGAGAATCCGCAGCGTTTTAAAGAGCTGGTGGACGAATCGCTCAAGCGTCACTTCCGCGTTTTGAAACGCCTTACGGAAAAAGGCGGCCATTTTTGGGATTACGGCAACAGCTTTATGGCTTCGGTGTTCGAAGCCGGTGAAACGGCCATTGCCAAAAACGGACGCGACACCACCGAAGGCTTTATTTGGCCTTCGTACGTGGAAGACATCATGGGCCCCATTTGTTTTGACAACGGCTTCGGACCATTCCGTTGGGTATGCCTGAGCGGCAAAGACGAAGATTTGCGCAAAACCGACCGCGCCGCCATGGAGTGCATCGATCCCAAGCTCAGTTCGTTGCACCGCGACAATTACCATTGGATTGCCACGGCCGAACAGAACAAACTGGTGGTGGGTACCAAGGCACGCATTCTCTATTCCGACGAAGAAGGCCGCATGAAAATTGCCCTGAAGTTTAACGAAATGGTGCGCAAGGGCGAAATCGGTCCGGTGATTATTGGCCGTGACCACCACGATGTTTCCGGTACGGATTCGCCCTACCGCGAAACAGCCAATATTTACGACGGCAGCCGTTTTACCGCCGATATGGCCGTGCACAGCTTTGCCGGAAATGTGGCGCGCGGCATGACGTTGGCCGTGCTGTCCAATGGCGGCGGTGTGGGCATTGGTCGGGCACGCAACGGCGGATTCGGCCTGGTGTTGGATGGCAGCGCGCGCGTGGACGAGATCATCAAAAAAGCTATTTCCTGGGATGTCATCGGCGGCATTGCCCGACGCAGTTGGGCGCGCAATGCCAACGCCCTGCAAACCGCCAAAAAATGGAATCAGGCGCACAAAGACAGCGGACACATCACCTTGCCGTACATTCCTAAAGAAGGTCTGGTGGAAAACCTGGTAGAGGAGATGTTCGAAAAAGAAAAGTAAAAGAACGTGTGTGCTTTTGAACAATACGAGCGGGAGAAGCGCGTTTCGAACGGCCTTTCCCGCTTTTTGTTTTAGAAATAATAAGAGAGTTTTAATTTTCCGGTGACGTAATGGCGGGCCGGTTGCCGGGAATCGTCCAGATGCAGGAACGAGGCGTTGGCCGAAAACAAAATATCCGGCAGCAGATTGTACGAAATTTCCACGTACGGCCCCTGATTGGTCAGCGTGCGGTTTAGCTTTTTGACGGGAAGATGGCGCCATTCCTTGCGCTGGTAATAGGTGTAGCCCACATCCACTACAAAGTACATGAAATGTGCGTTGCGTAAAAACAGGGTAAGAAAACGCGACTGGTACGATTGCAGCACCTGTTGGGCAAATTCTTTCGGAAAAAAACTGCCTTTGTCTTCCAGTTCCAGACGGAAGTATCCGCCCACAAACTGATAGGCAAAATAATTGATGAGCATGGAATCGGAAACGGTAAATTTCCGAAAGACAAAGCTTCGCGGGTCAGGAGTCAAATAATCAAAATCGTAATCGGTGTAATTGGCCAGAACTTCCGTACTTAATCGATTGGAAATGGCGCCCCAGCGGTAAAGCAGCCGCGGATTTAATTTGTAAATACGATTCCAGTTGTTGTTCATGCTGCGTTCTTTGTAAATGTAAATTTGATGGAAAAGATAGGCGTAGCTTAAAAAGTCCAGAGTAAGTACCGGGCTGATGTTCCAGCGGTAACGCAGGGTAAAGATGAACCGTTGTTCGTCCCGATCATCGTTGTTGACGATGGAATCCGGGGTGTCGTACTGCAATTTTACATAGGCCGCATCCAGCGAGAGCTGATGGTTACGATTAAAGCGGTAATTCAGGTGAGTGTTAAAAGCGCTTTGCAGGGTTTTACTATCGGTGTAAATTCCGGCATTGTCCTGTGTTTCCGAAGAGGTGCGGAATGTAAACAAAAAATCCCAGCGCGCGCCGGTGTGCAAATAGCGAATGTAATTCTCGAAAAGCAGAATATCACGCCCGTTAAAATACGAAATATTTCGCGATTGCAAGCGGGTCTGGAATAACAGGCGGTTAAACGCATCGAAATCGTAAAAAAGCTTATTGGTTAGCTCGCGATCGTGAATGGTAACTTGTTCGATGGAGTCGGCCACGTAGTATTGCTTGGACAAGTCATTCCAGCGTAGGTACAGAGAATCGGAGCTAAACCGGGAAAAACGGGTACCCAAATGAGAGAGGAGATCGTATTCCCGATTTTGCCGTGTGGGATAAATATCGAAATCGGACGAGAAGCGCAAATCGTGTGAGTAATTGGAAAAACGAAAGCGGTTGAGCTGAATACGCAGCCCCGTGTCCCATCCCCAATCGATGTGTTCTCTGTTTTTAGCGTATTGGTAGCCCAGGTAGGGGGCAAGCTGCACATAACGAAAAATGGTTTTTTGGGAGAATATTCCCATGCGGTGGTTGGCAAATTGGCTGTTTAACGAAATTTGTTTATTGCTCTGGTACCAACTGTTGAAATAGAGTCCTGCACTTAATCGGGAAAATTTTTTAAAGATCAATCCGTCCAGAAAATGTTCGTCTTTCCATTTTTTGCTGCCTTCGGCAGGCACCAGAAGATTGCTTTGGAAGCGTTCTTTAACGTACCAGTTTACTGCCGCCGAGGGGCGATTTTGGTACGAAAACATTCCCAGCCAGTTCCAGGTGGTCGATTGTTTGTAAAAGTCGAGTGTGAACCGATGGGGAATTTCCAGAGTACGCAGATTGGGAATTTGGCTTTTGCTTTGTCCGGGCAAAACAAAAAGAATAAAAAAAATCAGAGCAAATGTGAAACGTGTCGAAAATGCAAAGCGTTTAATGGCTATTTTTCCTTGATTACCTGATACACCTTTTCATCTTTCTTTTTCATATTATACTTTTCTCTGGCGATTTTTTCAATATAAAAAAGATCATTTTTCAGGCGTTCGGATTCCTGCTCCAGACGTTTTTTTTGCGTTTTAAGGGAATCGATGTTTTCAATCAAGGCTTGTTTGCGGGAACTTTGCCGCAGGTACTGCACAAGGCTGTGCGAACCTGAGAACAGGATGAAGTACAAAACCCCGACGATAAAAATCAGGGAGATGAGCTTTTTGGAGGAAATGCGCAGCAAGACGCGCGGTTTGTTCTTCTTTTTTTTGCGTGTTTTGTCCATGGTGTAAAAAAGCCCGGCAGGTAGCAACCTGCCAGGCCACCTTTTTTTGTTAACGTTTGAATGCTTTCAGACCCAGAAATTTTGCACTTTCGCCAAGCGTGTCTTCGATGCGTAGTAGCTGGTTGTATTTGGCGATGCGATCGGTGCGCGAAGCAGAACCGGTTTTGATTTGGCCGGCATTGGTGCTTACAACCAGATCGGCAATGGTCGTGTCTTCGGTTTCACCGGAACGGTGCGAGACGACAGCCGTGTAGCCGGCCTTGTGGGCCATCTCGATGGCATCCAGTGTTTCGGTAATGGTACCGATTTGGTTAAGCTTAATCAAAATGGAATTGGCCACACCCATTTCAATGCCTTTGGCCAGCAGAGAAGTATTGGTAACAAAAATGTCATCACCGACCAGTTGCACCTTATCGCCCAATTTCTCGGTAAGCAATTGCCAGTTTTCCCAATCGTTTTCATCCAGACCGTCTTCCAGAGAGATAATCGGGTACTTTTCGATCCAGTTGGCGTAATAGTCGACCATTTCGGCACCGGTTAGTTCCTTGCCTTCGGAAGCGAGAATGTAGCGTTTTTTGTCCTTATCGTAAAATTCACTGGCAGCCGGATCGAGGCAAATAAAAATATCTTCACCCGGTTTGTACCCTGCCGCTTCGATGGCTTCGATAATCAAATCCAGCGCTTCCTGATTCGATTTTAAATCCGGAGCGAAACCGCCTTCATCACCAACGGCTGTGTTGTAGTTGCGTTTATGCAAAACTTTTTTCAGGCTGTGGAATACCTCGGCGCCCATGCGCAACGCTTCACGAAAACTGGGTGCCCCGGCAGGAGAAATCATGAATTCCTGAACATCCACGTTGTTGTCCGCGTGTTTTCCGCCATTGAGAATATTCATCATTGGAACCGGCAGCACCTTGGCATTAACGCCACCCAGGTATTGGAACAGGGGCAGCCCCACCGATTCTGCGGCGGCCTTGGCCACTGCAATGGAAACACCCAAAATGGCATTGGCGCCTAATTTTTCCTTGTTGGGTGTGCCATCCAGTTTAATCATCAGGTTGTCGATGTAAGGTTGATCGGTTGCTTCCAACCCGATGATTTCTTCGGCGATGATTTCATTGACGTTTTGAACGGCCTTTAAGACGCCTTTGCCGTTAAAGCGTTCCGGGTCGCCGTCACGCAGTTCCACGGCTTCCTTTTCGCCGGTTGATGCGCCGGAAGGTACGGCAGCGCGGCCAAAACTACCGTCTTCTAATAATACTTCAACCTCAATAGTCGGATTTCCACGGCTATCTAAAATTTCGCGTGCGTAAACATCATCGATTATCGGCATAATTTATCCTTTCGTTTTGTTTTACAGTGGTTTAATCCCAAATAGTAACATTTTCACAAGATAAACAGGGAATGCAAAAAGTTCAAAAAAATCTTTACTATTAGGATGAACCGAGCGGAATATTTGGGACAAATACGAGAAGGAAAACGGTTAATCTGGTGGCCTGTGACGCGCCGCTTTTGAGAACCGTTGATCAGAGGACAGGTCGGATGGTTGATTTGTTGAATTGTGCCACCACGAAGTGGTAGGCATCCCTTCGGGATTAATGGTTCTTCGGTGATTCTTCGGTGTGGTTCGGTGCCGGGGTGGGAAAGAGTGAATGGTTAAGGGGTAAGGGAAATCTGTGTCAATCTGTGCAGATCAGTGGCCGGGGAAAGTTGAATTGTTGATTAGTTGAATCGGTGAATGGTTATTCGGTGATTCTTCGGTGGGGCTCGGTGGCCGGGGAAAGGGTTAAGGGTGTAAGGG
>CAYXUS010000091.1:0-12839 GCA_964468415.1 uncultured Caldithrix sp. | reverse complement strand
TACGCCATTCTTTAACGGTTATCGTCCTCAGTTTTATTTCAGGACGACGGACGTGACGGGAACGATCCAGTTGCCGGAAGGTGTAGAGATGGTGATGCCGGGTGATAACATCACGATCGATGTGGAATTGCAGAAAGAGATCGCCCTTGAGAAGGAATTGCGTTTTGCTATTCGTGAGGGTGGTCGCACGGTAGGTGCCGGTGTTGTTACGGAAATTATTGAATAGTAAAGGTTGTGCGTCGTGAGAGATATTATTACGCTCGAATGTACAAAATGTAAAAGTCGTAACTATACGACTACCAAAAATAAACGTAAACACAGCGGACGTGTGGAATACATTAAGTATTGTCCGCGATGCAATGCGCGTACTCCGCACAAGGAGACGCGATAAATCCATCAGCTAGGCGTGTAGCTCAATTGGCTAGAGCACTGGTCTCCAAAACCAGGGGTTGGGGGTTCGAGTCCCTCCACGCCTGCTGTTTTTTTATGGATTAATGGAGCAAGGAAAAGCATGTTTAAAAAACTTAAAAAATTTATCGACGAAGTAATTGTTGAAATGGGCAAGGTAAGCTGGCCCACGCACCAGGAGTTGGTGAATTCGACGATTATTGTGGTTGTTGTGAGTTTGCTTTTTACGATTTATATCTTTCTTGCAGATTTGGTAATTTCTCAGGTGCTTGATTTGTTTTATTAATGTTTGACGAGGTTTTATAGCTGTGAGCGAAAAAAAATGGTATGCATTGAGGGTATACTCCGGTAAGGAGGCTTTGGCGAAGGCGCACATTGAGCATGAAATAAAAATGCAGGGCGTCAAAGACAAAGTAGGCCATATTATCATTCCCTCGGAAAACATTATTGAAATGAAAGATGGAAAGAAACGGGTGAAGAATCGCGTTTTCTTCCCTGGTTATATGCTTATTGAAATGGAGATGGATAGTCTGACCAAGCATATAATTGAAAATGCACCTGGGGTTGTGAGTTTTGTTGGGCCGAAAAATAATCCTACCCCGCTTCGGGATTCGGAGGTAAAGGCGATTTTGGGTAAAATCGAACGCAGTCGAGAAACCGAGGTTAAGGGTAAAGTGTCGGTTCCGTTTAAAGTGGGAGACCCGATTCGGGTGATTGACGGGCCTTTCAATGACTTTACCGGGTTTGTTGAAGAGATTAATGAAGAGAAAAACAAGGTGAAGGTAAATATTAGCATTTTTGGCAGACCGACACCGGTGGAGTTGGATTTTCTTCAGGTTGAGCTTGAAAAATAATAGATGAGGTTTAGCGAATATGGCAAAGAAAGTAATTGGTAAAATCAAACTGCAAATTCCTGCCGGGCAGGCAAAGCCCTCGCCTCCTGTTGGTCCTGCGCTTGGACAGCATGGCGTAAATATCATGGAGTTTTGCAAGGCTTTTAATGCACAAACGCAAGATAAAGCCGGATATATCATTCCTGTGGAAATTACGGTATTTGCGGATCGTTCTTTTAAATTTATCACGAAAACCCCGCCTGCATCCGACTTGCTTTTGAAAGAAGCGAAGTTGGAAAAGGGTTCCGGTGAACCGAACGTAAACAAGGTGGGTAAGGTAACCAAAGATCAGGTTCGCAAAATCGCAGAAATTAAAATGGCTGATTTGAATGCTTCGGATATTGAAGCGGCCATGCGCATGATTGAAGGTACGGCGCGCAGTATGGGAATAGTTGTGGAATAAAAAGTCCAAAAATTTTAGATGGGGTAAGAATGAAGCGAAGTAAACGTTATCGTGAGCTCATCGCCAAAGTTGACAGAGATAAAGAATATAGCCTGGAAGAAGCCGTAAAGCTTTTGAAATCTGTGGCAACTGCAAAGTTTGACGAAACAGTGGAAATCGCCATGCGCCTCGGCGTAGATCCGCGCCACGCAGACCAAATGGTTCGTGGAACGGTTGTGCTTCCGCATGGTACCGGAAAAAAGATTAAGGTTTTGGTTTTCGCTAAAGGCGACAAAGTGCAAGAAGCTCTGGATGCTGGTGCTGATTATGCCGGGTTGGATGAGTATATTGAGCAAATCAATAAGGGTTGGTTGGATTTCGATGTCGCGGTTGCTACACCCGATGTGATGAGCAAAATTGGTCGGTTGGGACGAATTTTGGGTTCCAGAGGTTTGATGCCTAACCCCAAAAGTGGCACGGTTACTATGGATGTGGCCAAGGCCGTAAAAGAAATTAAGGCTGGTAAAATCGACTTTCGTGTGGATAAAACAGGTATCGTGCACAGTGGTATCGCCAAGGTTTCGTTTGATGACGAAAAGATCATGGATAACATCAAGACTTTTGTAAGTGCGGTTATTCGTTTGAAACCGGCGGCTGCCAAAGGAACGTATCTGAAATCCATTGCGATTTCCAGCACGATGGGGCCTGGTATTTTTATCGATCGCAATGCATCGACATATTCAAAGTAAGTAAGATAAGGATCGACAAATGGCAACACCTAAAAAGATTGAGATCGTAGAAGAATACACGGAAAAGTTCAAGAAGGCAAAGGGTATTTACCTGACCGATTATACCGGTATTGATGTGCGCACCGTGGATGATTTGCGTAAAAAATTCCGCGAGGCCAATATCGAATACAAGGTTTTGAAGAATCGGTTGGCACGCATTGCCTTTAACAACGTGGGTATTACGGAAATGGATCCTTACCTTAAAGGAGTTAATTCCTTCGTAATTGGGTATGATGATCCGGTAGTGCCCGCAAAAATCATTATGGAATTTAATAAGAAAACGAAAAAACTGGCGTTGAAAGCCGCCTATTTGGAAGGTACGGTATTCGGGCCGGAAGACGCGGCAAAACTGGCAGACTTACCAACGCGTGATGTTTTGTTGAGTCAATTTGTGGGGCTGTTGCAGGCACCGCTAACCAAGTTGTTAGCTACCTTGCAAGCGCCGATGCAGAAAATGGTCGGAGTATTAGAATCTTTAAAAGAGAAAAAACAAGAGGCATAAATTAAATTTTGAATTTGGAGGTAAACGATGGCAGACGTGACAAGAAGTGACGTTCTTGAATATCTCGAGAAAGCATCTATGCTTGAAATCTCTGAACTGATCAAAGAGATCGAAGAAAAGTTTGGAGTAACTGCTGCTGCACCTGTGGCTGTGGCCGCTGCTGCTGCACCTGCGGCTGGTGGTGGAGAAGCTGCTGAAGAAAAAACTGAATTTGATGTTGTTTTAACTTCGCCTGGCGAAAAGAAAATTCAGGTAATCAAAGTGGTGCGCGCTATTACCGGTCTTGGCTTGAAAGAAGCTAAAGAATTAGTGGACAGCGCTCCCAAAGCGGTTAAAGAAGGTGTTTCCAAGGCTGAAGCCGAAGACATTAAAAAGCAGATCGAAGAAGTTGGTGGCGTAGTCGAGATTAAATAATTTGTAATGACGTTTCAAACCAAGAGGTAATACCTTTGAAAGGTAAGAAAAAAATTGAACGTCACTCTTTTGCGCGTATTCCGCAAGCAATTGATTACCCGAATTTATTAGAAGTTCAGGTCAAATCCTTTCAGGACTTTTTACAGGAGCACGTAAGCCCTGAAAAAAGAGAAAACAAAGGATTGCAGGCTGTTTTTAACAGCGTGTTCCCGATTAGCGATAGTGCGGGTAATTATGAATTGCAGTTTGTGGAATACTATTTGGATAAGCCCAAATACAGCGAGCGCGAATGCCAGGAGCGCGGCGTAAGTTATGCCGTGCCCCTTAAGGCTAAAATGCGCCTCGCCATAAAAGACGTGACGGGTGAGACAGATAATTTTACAGAGTTTATTGAGCAAGATGTGTATCTCGGGAATATGCCCTATATGACCTCCCGGGGTACCTTCATTATTAACGGTGCCGAGCGGGTAATTGTAAGCCAATTACACCGCTCGCCCGGTGTATTTTTCTCTGATACGCTGCATCCGAATGGAACACCGATTTATTCGGCGCGCATTATTCCTTTTCGTGGTTCCTGGGTTGAATTTACGACCGACGTGAACGACGTAATGTATGTTTACATCGATCGTAAAAAGAAATTTCCGGTAACCATGCTTTTGCGCGCAATTGGGTTTAGTACGGTTGAAGATATTGTCAATGCCTTTGACGAATCCGTTGAAGTTGAGCTTCAGCTGGAAAATATTCCCAATATTGTCGGGCAAATGCTGGCTGCCGATGTGGTGGATTTTTCCACCGGTGAGGTGATTGCCGAGCAGGGCAAAAATATTACTCAGGAGATGATCGACCAGTTCATGGAACTGGGTGTGAAAAAGGTGAAAATCGTCCGCCCGACGGATGTTAATTCGCCCAACTTAATCCTGAATACCCTGCGCAAAGATACGGCAAAAACCGAAGCCGAGGCCATCGAAGCGATTTATCGCCAGTTGCGTTCGGGTGAACCCCCGGATATCGATACGGCGCGGGCTCTGATCGAGCGTATGTTCTTTAATGAAAAACGCTATGATTTGGGTGCCGTAGGCAGATATCGCATTAACAAAAAGCTCAATCTCGATATCCCTTACGAAACAACGGTGTTAACCCGCGAAGATATTATCGCCATTCTAAAATATTTGATTGGCATGCGCGAAGGACGCAATCCTTCCGATGATATCGATCATTTGGGTAACCGCCGTGTTCGTACTGTGGGCGAACAACTGGCCTCGCAGTTTAATGTCGGATTTGCCCGCATGGCACGCACCATTAAGGAACGCATGAATATTGGTGATGCCGAAAAACTTACCCCGCAAGACCTGGTCAATGCACGTACCATTTCTTCGGTGATTAATACGTTTTTCGGTACATCGCAACTATCGCAGTTTATGGATCAAACCAACCCACTGGCCGAGCTGACACACAAGCGTCGTTTGTCGGCATTGGGCCCCGGTGGTTTAACCAGAGAGCGTGCCGGTTTCGAAGTTCGCGACGTGCACTACACCCATTACGGGCGTTTGTGTCCGATCGAAACGCCGGAAGGCCCGAACATCGGTTTGATTTCTTCGTTGTGTGTGCATGCGCGCATTAACGATTTTGGCTTTATCGAAACGCCTTATCGTAAGGTAGTCAACGGTAAGGTCACCAAAGAAATCGAATACCTGTCGGCGACCGAAGAAGATAGCTACACCATTGCGCAGGTTAATGCGCCGATTGACGAGAAGGGGAACTTTCTCAACGATCGTATCAAGGCGCGTCGCAAAGGTGACTTCCCGGTAGTTCCGCCGGAAAAGGTGGAATACATGGACGTGGCGACCAACCAAATCGTCTCGCCGGCGGCTTCGTTGATTCCGTTTTTGGAACACGACGATGCCAACCGCGCGTTGATGGGGTCGAACATGCAGCGTCAGGCCGTGCCTTTGTTGGTTCCGCGGGCGCCGATTGTCGGTACCGGAATGGAAGCCAAAGTGGCACGTGATTCGGGCACGATGGTTATTGCCGAAGAAGACGGCGTGGTGGATTATGTGGATGCGGAAAAAATCGTTATTAAGATGGACAATCCGCCCAAACCCGAGTCCGGTAAAGAACGCTTAATGGAAATTAGCGACAAAAAAGAATACAGGTTACTCAAATTTATTCGTACGAACCAGGATACGGTGATTAATCAACGTCCGCTGGTCGAAAAAGGTCAACGCGTGAAAAAAGGCGATGTCCTGGCGGATGGTTGTGCAACCGATCAGGGTGAACTGGCGCTGGGGCGTAACGTACTGGTGGCATTTATGCCCTGGAACGGCTACAACTTTGAGGACGCAATCATCATCAGTGAACGCATTGTGCGTGATGATGTGTACACCTCGATTCACATTCAGGAATTCGAATTACAGGTACGCGACACCAAGCGTGGCGAAGAAGAACTGACTCGTGAAATTCCCAACGTCAGCGAAGAAGCAACCAAAGATCTTGACGAGAACGGAATTATCCGTGTGGGTGCCGAAGTAAAAGCCGGTGATATCTTAATTGGTAAGGTAACCCCCAAAGGTGAAACCGATCCGACTCCCGAAGAAAAGTTGCTGAAAGCTATCTTCGGAAATAAGGCCGGTGATGTTAAAGATGCTTCGCTGAAAGCGCCTCCCGGAATGAAGGGCGTGGTAGTGGCGACGCGTTTGTTCAGCCGCAAAAAGAAGAGCACGACCGAGCGCAAAGAAGAAAAGAAGATTATCGAAAAGATCGAGCAGAATGCCGAAAAGCGGCGTAAAGCTGTGGAAAAACGGTTGGCTCAGTTACTCGGCGAACATTTTAAGGGTATGAAAACCCAGGGCATTCGCTACGTTGATGGCAAAGTAGCCATTAAAGCCAATACGACGATTACGGAAACGACTTTTAATAAAGTGGATGTTAAGAGCCTGGACATTAATAGCACCTGGTTCGAAGAAGATCCCAAAAATACTTTTGTGCGCGAACTCTATTCCGATTACCGTAAGGTACTTCAGGAAATCGAGAACGATGTGAAACGCGAAAAGCACAAATTGGTGGTCGGTGATGAGTTGCCCCCGGGCATTACGCAGTTGGCCAAAGTTTACGTGGCCGAAAAGCGTAAGCTCTCCGTCGGTGACAAAATGGCCGGCCGTCACGGAAACAAGGGTGTGGTTTCGCGCATCGTTCCCATGGAAGATATGCCTTTTATGGAAGACGGAACGCCGGTGGATATTATCTTGAATCCGCTTGGTGTGCCTTCGCGTATGAACCTGGGACAGATCTTCGAGACGACTCTGGGCTGGGCCGGCTACAAGCTGGATAAAAAATACGCCACCCCGGTGTTCGACGGTGCAACGTACGAAGACATTCTCGAAGAGATTAAAAAAGCCGGTTTGCCCGAATCGGGTAAAATTAAACTGTATGACGGACGTACGGGCGAACCGTTTGATCAGGAAATTACGGCAGGCTACATTTACATGCTTAAACTTTCGCACCTTGTGGATGACAAAATCCACGCCCGCTCCATCGGGCCTTACTCGTTAATTACCCAACAGCCGCTGGGTGGTAAGGCGCAGTTCGGTGGCCAGCGTTTTGGTGAAATGGAAGTTTGGGCATTGGAAGCCTATGGTGCGGCCTACACTTTGCAAGAAATTTTGACGGTTAAAAGTGATGACGTAACCGGCCGTTCCAAAACCTACGAAGCGATTGTCAAAGGAGAAAACCTGCCCGATCCGGGTGTGCCCGAATCGTTTAATGTGTTGATTCGGGAGCTGCAGGGATTGGCGCTAAAAGTTCGTCTGGAGTAGGTTGATCTTGCCTGACTTTTTGCCTCTCGTCCCGAATTGCGGGATGAGGGGCTTTTGTTTGCTTTAAACCGGTAGCCCGATGTGACGGGCTTTGGGGTTTAAAATAGAAAATTAGAATAGGAGTAGTAATTTTGAACATTCGTAGAGGTCCAAATAAGTTTCATAAAATTATCATTAGTTTGGCTTCGCCCAATGATATTTTAGAACAATCCTACGGCGAAGTTACCAAACCTGAGACGATAAATTATCGCTCCTTTAAGCCTGAAAAAGACGGGCTTTTTTGTGAGAAGATTTTTGGGCCGGTTAAAGACTGGGAATGTCATTGCGGAAAATATAAACGAATTCGATATAAAGGCATTATTTGCGATCGATGCGGTGTTGAAGTAACGCAGAAAAAAGTACGTCGGGAGCGGATGGGGCACATTTCGCTGGCTGTGCCGGTGGTGCACATCTGGTTTTACAAATCGTTGCCTTCAAAAATCGGCTATTTGCTCGACATGTCGCCGAAAGACCTGGAAAAGGTGATTTATTACGAAAATTACATCGTCATCAATCCCGGCAAAAGCAACCTGAAATTCAAGCAGCTGATCAACGAAGAAGAATATTTTACGCAGTTGGATGAGCACGGCGAGATGAACGATGAACTGGCCGACGACGATCCGAACAAGTTTATCGCCAAAATCGGCGGTGAGGCCATTCATCATTTGCTGAAAATGCTGAATATCGAAGAACTGGCCGTGGAATTGCGTAAAATCATCCGTTCCGATACTTCCGAACAGAAAAAGCAAGATGCGTTGAAACGCCTGAAAGTGGTAGAAGCCTTCCGGGCCCGTGAAAAGAATCTGGAATATCGCAATAAACCGGAATGGATGGTGCTGGATGTAATCCCGGTGATTCCGCCGGAATTGCGCCCGCTGGTTCCTTTGGAAGGCGGACGCTTTGCCACCAGTGATTTGAACGATTTGTATCGCCGCGTCATCATTCGCAATAATCGTTTGAAAAAGTTGCTGGAGATCAAGGCTCCGGAAGTTATTCTGCGTAATGAAAAACGCATGCTTCAGGAAGCGGTTGACTCATTGTTCGATAATTCCAAGCGCACGACGGCCATGCGTTCTGATGGCGATCGTCCGTTGAAATCGCTTTCGGATATGCTGAAAGGTAAACAGGGGCGCTTCCGCCAAAACTTGCTGGGTAAGCGTGTGGATTATTCCGGCCGTTCGGTTATCGTGGTTGGCCCGGAATTGAAATTGCACGAATGCGGTTTGCCCAAAGAAATGGCCATTGAATTGTTCAAGCCGTTTGTTATTCGCAAGCTGGTAGAACGGCGCTTTGTTAAAACCGTTAAAAGCGCCAAAAAATTGGTGGAACGCAAAGGGCCGGAAGTTTGGGACATTCTGGATGAGATTATCGATGATCATCCGGTAATGCTGAACCGTGCTCCCACATTGCACCGTTTGGGTATTCAGGCGTTTCAGCCGGTTTTAATCGAAGGAAAAGCCATTCAGATTCACCCGCTGGTTTGTGCGGCATTTAATGCCGACTTCGACGGTGACCAGATGGCCGTGCACATTCCCCTGTCTTACGAAGCGCAGGTGGAAACCAAGCTTTTGATGCTTTCCAGCCACAATATTTTGTCTCCGTCGAGTGGTGTGCCCATTGCCGTACCCAGTCAGGATATCGTTTTAGGGTGCTACTACCTGACCAAGAGAAAACCGGACAGTTTGGGCGAAGGCATGTTGTTTTCTTCTCCGGAAGAAGTGATTGCCGCCTACAATAATGGCAAGGTAGCCCTGCATGCCGGAATTAAGGTGCGGGTGAACGGCGAAATTATTGAAACGACAACGGGACGGGTAATCTTTAATCAGATCGTTCCCGATGAGCTGGGCTTTATTAATGAATTGCTCGATAAACGCACCATTTCCAAAATTATCGGTGTTTGTTACCGCAAAATGGGTAACAAAGTTACGGCCGATTTTCTGGATGAATTGAAAACCCTTGGTTTTACGTATGCTACGCGTTCCGGTGCTTCCATCGGATTGTACGACATCGTTATCGCGCCGGAAAAAGAAGTTTTTGTGGAAATGGCGCAAAAGCAGGTCGATGAAATTCAGGACCTGTACGAACAGGGTGTGATTACCGACGGCGAACGCTACAATAAAATCATCGATATCTGGACGAAGGTGACGGCCGATGTGGCGGAAGTGATGTTCCAGCGCTTGCGCAAAGACCGCAACGGTTTTAACCCGCTGTACATGATGTCCGATTCCGGCGCTCGTGGTAGTAAAGAGCAAATTCGCCAGTTGGCCGGTATGCGTGGTTTGATGGCCAAGCCGCAAAAATCGTTGACCGGACAAACGGGTGAAATTATCGAAAACCCGATTACGGCAAACTTTTTCGAAGGCCTGTCGGTGATCGAATACTTTATTTCGACACACGGTGCCCGTAAGGGTCTGGCCGATACGGCTTTGAAAACCGCCGACGCCGGTTATCTGACACGCCGTTTGGTGGATGTGGCTCAGGATGTGATCGTTTCGGAACTGGATTGCGGTACGATTTTGGGCCAGGACGTAACCGCTTTGAAAGAAGGAGAAGAAATCATCGAGCCGCTGGCCGACCGCGTACTGGGACGTGTGGTTGCTGCCGACGTGATCGATCCGGTGAACAACGAGGTGATTGCCAAACGCGGTGATTTGATTGACGAAGCCATCGCAGAACGCATCAATAATTCCTCCATCGAGGTCGTCCGTGTACGCACCGAATTGACCTGTGAGTCGAAACACGGTGTGTGCGCCATGTGCTACGGACGGAATATGGCTACCGGTGATCTGGTAGAAGTGGGTGAAGCAGTTGGTGTGATGGCCGCGCAAAGTATCGGTGAACCGGGTACACAGTTAACCTTGCGTACCTTCCACATCGGTGGTACGGCCTCGCGTATCGCTTCCGAAGCGGATATTAAAACCAAGGTCGGTGGCGTGGTTAAGCTGATTAATGTGCGCACCGTAGAAAACCGCGAGGGCGAAAAAGTTGTTACCGGACGCAACGGCCAAATTGAAATCCTTGATCCCGAAGACAAACGCGTTCTGGCTACCTATAATGTGCCTTACGGAGCCAAGTTAAAGGTGGAAGACGGACAGAAAATCGAAAAAGACGATATTCTGTTCAATTCCGACCCGTATTCTTCGGTTATCATCACCGAAAGCTCCGGTCGGGTGCAATTCGAAGATATTATCGAAAACATTACCTTCCGCGAAGAGCTGGATGAACAGACCGGCCGTAAGCAACGCGTGATCGTGGAATCGAAAAATAAAAACCTGAACCCGCACATCTTTATCGTGGATGAAAACGGGGAAAAGGTGAATCAGTACTTCCTGCCGGTCAAAGCCTTTTTGCAGGTGAACAACGGCGACGAAGTGCATGCCGGTGACGTGCTGGTGAAAATTCCGCGCGAAATCGGTAAAACGCGCGACATTACCGGCGGTTTGCCCCGCGTGGCCGAACTGTTCGAGGCGCGTCAACCCAAAGAAAAAGCCATCGTTAGCGAAATCGACGGATACGTCAAATTCGGTAGCATCAAACGCGGTATTCGTGAAATCATCGTCGAATCGGAAGACGAAAGCAAGAAATACAACATTCCGCACGGAATGCACATTCTGGTTCACGAGAACGATTTCGTCCGTGCCGGTGAACGCTTGACCGATGGTGCCATTGCGCCGGATGACATTCTGCGCATTCAGGGACCGACCAAGGTGCAGGAATATCTGGTGAACGAAATTCAGGAAGTGTACCGTTTGCAAGGTGTAAAAATTAACGACAAGCACATCGGTATCATCGTGCGCCAGATGTTGAAGAAGGTTCGCGTGGACGATCCGGGCGATACGAACTTTTTACCGGGCGACCAGGTGTACAAAGCGGATTTCTTTGAAGAAAACGCCAAAATCGCCAACAAACTGGTGGTGACCGATCCGGGCGACAGCTTGTTCCGCGAAGGCTCCATTACCGATAAGAAAACGGTGGAATTGATCAACAAAGATTTGCGCAAAGCAAAGAAAAAACCGGTCAAATTCCGCAAAGCCCAACCCGCCACGTTTAGCCCGATTTTGCTGGGCATTACTCAGGCGGCTTTGACCACCAAGAGCTTTATTTCGGCGGCGTCGTTCCAGGAAACCACACAGGTGTTGACCGATGCGGCTGTTGCCGGAAAAGAAGACGAATTGCTTGGCTTGAAGGAAAACGTAATCATGGGCCACCTGATCCCGGCCGGTACGGGCTTGCGCAAATACGACGATGCCTTGCTGGAAGTGGAAGAAGATGAAGAAGAAGAAAAGGCCGATGAAATGACGGCGGAAACCACCGGTGAAATCGAGGGCAGCGGAGCGGAAAAAGAGGCCACGGATCAGCCCGAAGAAAATGTAAAAGATGACCAAAAAGTAGAAAAATAAGTTTGCTTTAAAATTAAAAAGCTATTAAATTAAGAGTCTGTAACTTTTTTTGGAGGATGTCTTGCCAACAATCAATCAATTGGTTCGCAAGGGACGAAAAGTAGTTGAGAAGAAAACGAAGGCTCCGGCACTGACCGGATGTCCGCAAAGACGAGGCGTTTGTACGCGTGTTTACACGACAACGCCCAAAAAGCCGAATTCAGCGTTGCGTAAGGTTGCTCGTGTTCGTCTTACGAACGGGTTCGAAGTTACGGCTTACATTCCCGGTGAAGGGCACAACCTTCAGGAACACTCGATTGTCTTGATTCGCGGGGGTCGTGTTAAAGACTTGCCCGGTGTGCGTTACCACATTGTGCGTGGAACGTTAGACACGAGTGGTGTGGAAGATCGTAAACAAAGTAGATCAAAATACGGTACTAAAAAACCTAAAAATTAACAGGTTTAGTTGGAGAGAAGATGCGTAGAAGAAGGCCGCCAAAACGGACAATTTTGCCAGATCCAAAATACAAAGATGTTGTTGTTGCTAAGTTCATCAATAATTTAATGTACGACGGCAAAAAGAGTGTTGCCGAAAAGACATTTTATTCGGCACTGGATTTGGTTCAAAAACGGTTAAAGAAAGATCCTTTGGAAGTATTTAAGCAGGCCATGGAAAATGTGGCACCCATTCTCGAAGTGCGTTCGCGCCGTGTGGGTGGTGCTACCTATCAGGTGCCTGTGGAAGTACGTCCCGAAAGACGTCAGGCTTTGGCGATTCGTTGGTTGATTAATTATTCCCGGGCGCGCAGCGAGCGTACCATGGCCGAGAAATTAGCCAATGAATTGATTGCTGCTTACAAGAATGAAGGCGCTTCTGTGAAAAAGCGTGAAGATACTCATAAAATGGCTGAAGCGAACAAGGCATTCGCTCACTTCAGATGGTAGAGGTAGTTTCCGGAGATGGCAAAAAAAGCATTTGATAAATCTAAAATTCGAAACATCGGGATTATGGCGCATATCGACGCCGGTAAAACCACGACGACCGAACGTATTCTGTTCTATTCCGGTCGTGTGCACCGTATTGGCGAAGTTCATGACGGTGCCGCAACCATGGACTGGATGGAGCAGGAGAAAGAGCGTGGTATTACCATTACCTCTGCCGCAACAACCGTAAAATGGCGTGATGCGGAAATCAATATTATTGACACGCCCGGCCACGTGG
>CAYXUS010000090.1:0-12327 GCA_964468415.1 uncultured Caldithrix sp. | reverse complement strand
GCCGTATCGAGGCGCCAGGCGGTCACTCACCAATAGCCCAGAAACCGGTGCCTCGATACGTCCCGGCTTTGCCGGGACTACTCGGCAACCGGCACGGGGATGACGAATTGCCCGGCGGGTGGCATGCCTCCCACTTCGTGGTGGCACAATTCAACCAATCAACAATTCAACCTTCCCCGGCCACCAGTCCACACAGGTGGAATGAAAAAGGAAAAATGAAAAAAGAAAAAGGAGAGGGGGAAGAGGCCGCCGGTTGCCGAGTGGCTCCGCGTCAGCGGAGCCGTATCGAGGCGCCAGGCGGCCACTCACCAATAGCTCCAGAAACCGGTGCCTCGATACGTCCCGATGAATCGGGACTACTCGGCAACCGGTTCTCCCCGAAGGGCCACAAAATGTCATAATCAAATAATTCCCAAGGGACGTTCCCCATCCCCCCTTCATCTCCCCAGGCCGCTTCTTTCTCGCTGCCGTAACATTTATGTGTGCGCCATGCCTATTTTTTCCGTAATTTAGAGCGGTAAAATTAAAAGCGGAGAGCAATCATGAACATTATCCGACGCATTTTTGTCTTTGCGTGCATCCTTCTCAGCTTCGGCGCTGCAGTTGCAAATGGGCAACCACGGGTCATTTTCCATCTGAACTGGGGCGATGCGCCGGAAAATGTCGGATTGCGTAAAGCACCCGAAGCTTATTACGGGCCTCAGGCTTTCCAGGTCATCGATAGCTCTGTCTGGATTCTCGATTCTCCGCATAATGTTTTGAAGGAATTCCGTCAGGAACAGTACGTACAGTCCTTGCCGGTTCCGCCTTTTTCCGATGATTTCGTTTTGCAGTCCAAAGAGCGCTACACCGTTCTCAGCCAAAACACGGTTTACTATTTCGAAAACGGACACCCCGTTTCTTTTTATCGGGCGCATGCCCCGCAAGAACTCATTGCGTCTTTGCATCCGGTAACACCGGATGAGCTGCTTCTGCGCTTTTCCTCCGGTCACTTTAAAACGTTTGATCCACGCCGTGCCAAAACCGCCTTGCTTAAACCGGCGGGCAGTGCACTCGCACAAAAGCTTGTTTTTGCCCGTCGCCAAGGCCCCCATCTGGCGCACATCGAGCTGGGAAACGGCCGCTCTTTTAACGTTGCCTTCCCACAAAAAAACTTGGCCAGCGTGCGATGGATCGGAACGGATGCCCGGGAAAATATTTATTTGAATTTCGAATTTTTTGTGCAACAAACCCCATTGCGCATTCAACGCATGATCGTTGTGTTCGATACCCGGGGACAAAAACTTCTTTCTTTAAATGTACCCGTGAATAATTACACCAAAATTTTTCGGGATGTCGATTTGCATTCTTCGGGAGCGTTGTTCCAAATGCGTAGCACTCCCGCCGGGGTGGAGATTGTACGTTGGGATCTGGCACCGCTGTTTAATCCGCAAAATCCTCCGTTACTCGATTATCCCTCGCCCTTTAAGGAAGGTGTGCATTACAACTGGCTCATCCGGCCCGACAGCAGTGAAACCGAACACGCGCTTGAAAAAACGGCGGACTTCGAAGACTACCCACAGGTCATTTCCGATGATGTGTTAAGTACGGGAGCAGCTTACGAATCGCTGTCCTGGACTTGTTCGGCCGATAATCTTACCGATGGCGTGGTCTACGATGATCAGGGCTACCCTGTGCGTACGCCCTCGTGGATTGTGGTAGGAGATAATTTGAAGATGCCGTATAAATGGGGTGGATTCGAGACCGTCGAAATGTACCTGTATGGCATCGATATTCTGAAATACGCCGGAGACAATTACACCGACAAATGCTGTGGGAGCGATGCGGCTGTTGGGGTCGATTGTTCAGGATTTGTCTCCCGCTGCTGGAATTTGCCCAAGCATTATTCCACCAGTATGATGGATGACGGACTGACTTTGCCTTACCTCAGTTGGAGTGAACTGGAACCGGGAGACGCCGTGCACAAGGTGGGACACGTGCGTTTAATGGTTAAGCACAACGGGGATGGGAGCCTTACCGTTCTGGAAGCATCGGGGAAAGATTGGCGCGTTTCCTATCGTGTTTATTACTACGGAGACCTTTCTGCTTACACTCCCCGCTACTATGTCAATCGTGAGGGCGCACCGGGAAACATTCCTCAACCGCGTCTCGACCTGGTAACGGCCAGCCAGCAAACCAGTGTAACGTGGGCCGTTGGCGGATTAGAAAACATCCAAACATTGCGCTTGTACCGTTCCGCCGATGGAAACACGTGGACGCAAACAGACATTCCGAAAGACAGCACACATTTTAGCCAACCCATCGCCGACGGACAGGCAATTTACTATCGACTGACCAGCATCTCTTCCGAAAATCAAACCGAAGGCGTTCCTTCCGATGCCTACGGAGTTTTCCGCAATGACGAGAAGGCCAAGGTGCTTATCGTCGATGGGTTCGATCGCACAACCGCTTCCAGCGGAGAATGGCCCAAAATTTACCATTCTTTTGGGGTGACTTTTGGTCGGGCCCTGGAAAATGCCGGGATTCCTTTCGAATCAACCGACAATGACGCGGTTTTGGCCCACAAAATTTACCTTGGCGATTACCCTGCGGTATTCTGGATTTTGGGCGATGAGAGCACCCACGACGGAACGTTTACCAAAGAGGAACAGGAACTGGTGCGCGATTATTTGCAGAATGGCGGCATGTTGTTCGTCAGCGGTTCGGAAATTGGCTGGGACCTGGATCACAAAGGTACTCAATACGACAAAACATTTTACGCCGATTACCTGAAAGCCGAATATGAATTGGATGATGCCGCTACTTACACGGCGCTGGGACAAAACGGCAGCCCCTTCGAAGGCCTAACCGTGCATTTTGACGACGGCACCCACGGTGTTTACAATGTGGCCTATCCCGACGTGATTAAAGCCATTAACGGGGCCAGCGTGGCTTTTAATTACGACAATGGCGGTGCTGCGGGCCTGTATTTTGAAGGGACTTTTCCCGGCGGGAGTAAAAAAGGCAAGCTGGTTTACCTGGCGTTTCCGTTCGAAACAGTGTACGACGAAAGCGAACGTAACGCGTTGATGAGCAAAATCGTCACGTTTTTCGGTCTGGATCATCTTTCGGGTCTGGGAGATCATTCGGCATACACGCCTGCCCGCTTCCGTTTGTTAGGGAATGCGCCCAATCCTTTTAACAATCAAACGCGCATCCGTTTTTATTTGCCCGCGGCCGGTACGGTCACTCTGTCGGTATTCAATGTGTTGGGTCAGGCTGTCTTTCGGCAAAAACAGGCCTATGCCGCACCCGGCCTCCACCATTTCCGTTTTTCCGGGGACGGTCTTCCATCGGGTGTGTATTTGTACACATTAACCTTTGAGATAAAAACGGCAAAACTGCGGCAGCAAGGGAAAATGCTGTTGGTAAAATAACGTATGAGCGGCAAGGAATTCAAACAATCGAGACGCAATGCCCTGAAAATCATTAGCAGCGTTATCGTAGGTGTGGCTGCGTATTTGCTGGGCCGATTTTTACATCGTGTGCGGCCCGAACATCGTATTTTGGAAATTGCGCTGGACAAAATTCCGCAGGGCTTCAGCGCCTTCCCCGAGGTATTCATTCAACGGCGGAATGCGCAAATCGTGGTTTTTTCCCGGGCCTGTCCCCACCTGGGCTGCCAATTACCGCCTGCCGATCGCGCAGGAATGGTACGTTGTCCCTGCCACGGAAGCACCTTTAAAACCTCGGGACAGTTTGTGGCCGGGCCCGCCGCTAAACCTCTTACCCGTTTACCCTTTTCTCTTAAAAACGATCGGCTGTACGTGCGGCTCAAGGGGAACCGTTCATGAATTACGATAAATTTTTTGCCGCCCGTCCGCTCTTGCCCAAATGGGGAGAAATTGCCCTGAGTGCTTTTGTCGTCGCATTAATCAGCGGTGTGGCTCTCATTCCCGGATTCACCGCCTTCCCCAAACCTTTCCAGAGTGTAAGCCTTCTGGTCAGCTCGGGCGTTGTCGGACGTTTTTTGCACAGTTGCCATTCTTACGCCAGTGACGTATTCCTGCTGGCCGGTTTGATCCACACACTCGAATACCTTTTGAAGAAGGCATACACGACCTACGCTTTGCGCGACTGGCTCTGGCTGGGGCTTTTACTGCTCTTGGGGCTCGGCGTTGCTTTTAGTGGCTTCCTTGCCACGGGCAGCCTGGAAGCACTTGATGCCGGACGCATTTTAGCCTCATTGTTGGATCTCTTCGGACAGGCGGGGAACGCATTGAACCGCTTTTTGTTCATGAGCATCGCCTACGGTTCTTCGCAGACAATTTTATTGCATCACGTTTCCACTTTTTCCCTTTTAGGCGTGGTGCTGCTTTACAAACATTTGAATCGGCTGCAACCCGACGTGTATGCTTTGTATTACACGCTCTTGCTTATTGCTTTGGTAAGTTTAATCTTTCCTGCACACCTCGGTACGGCTCCTCAGGCACAGGCAACTGTTTTAAAGGGCCCCTGGTACTTTCGGGGATTGCAGGAGATGCTCGTTTGGCTTCCTGCGTGGCTGGGCGGAATTGTTTTGCCGTTGTTCGTACTTTTCCTGTTTGCGCTTTTACCCCTGGCCGGGAAAAACGCCCGATGGCTGCATTGGGGATTGGCTATTGCAGGAATTTTTTACGGAATTGAGACACTCGTCCTTACTTTTTCGGGGAATTCCGGATGGCCGTTAAACGTACCGTAAAATTCAATTTCCCTTTGATTTTGGCTAGCGCCTTGCTAACTCTTTTGATTGTGATTGCGGTTCTGGATCGCTTTGGAACGCCGCTCCCTCCGCAAAATCAGCCCGATCGCTGCCTGTCTTGCCATGCCGATGTGCGCTCCATGAGTGCCGCACACGATGTGCGGACGCTGGGTTGTGCCACCTGCCATCTGGGAAATTCACAGGCCACAAACAAAAGCGACGCCCATCGCGGCATGGTAAAGAATCCATCCGATCTCCACTGGGTCAACAAAACCTGCGGCCGGGCGGATTGCCATCCGCAATGGGCCGGGAACGTCCAAAAATCGATAATGGCCACCAATGCCGGCATCGTTGCTTCTACGCGCTACCAGTGGCAGGAAACCTCGTCCCCCGATGATTCGCTGGCCCGCATTAGCCACATTCCCGATACTTCTCTGGCTACATCGCATCTCCGCAAATTGTGCGCCGGCTGCCATGTGGACAAGCCCCAGAACGATTTGCCGGGAGAATTCGGCCTGCGGGGCGGTGGCTGCAACGACTGCCATCTGGTCCGTTCCGTTTCCGACGGTCATCCTTTGCTAACAGTGCAAATGCCGATTGCCACCTGCGAAAAATGCCACAACCGTTCCGATCGCATCGGATTGACCTACCAGGGAAAATTCGAATCCGAAGGATACGGTACCCCTTACGAACAGGGCGGCTTTTCTGCGGATACGCTTTCGGGAGGACGTTTTTACTACCACATTCCGGCCGACATTCATTTCATCGCCGGGATGAGCTGTATTGATTGCCATCCTGCCGAAGATTTAATGGGCGACGGGCGACGGTACGCTCATCTGGAAGAACAGGTGCACGTGCGCTGCACAACCTGCCACACCGCCGTTTTCGCGCGCCCGAACGCCGATGCACCGGTGTGGAAAATGATCAGCAGTAATCCGAATCTTCGGATGCCGGACGACTCTTTGTTGCTGCAAGTGGCGCCCGGTATTTTCCTGAGCAACGTTTTGCAAAGCAAAGGCAAGGTTCTCTTGCAACGCAAAAACGACGGAAAACAGCTGATGATTCCCCAAACCAAAGGCAACAAGGCCTGCAACCTACCGGGACACGAACGTCTTTCGTGCCAGGGATGTCATTCCGCATACACGCCGCAGTGTTACGGCTGCCACGATGTGTACGATCCCCGCCAGAAACAACTGGACAAGGTGAGCTATCGCGAAACCGCCGGGCGCTGGAGCGAAGGACGTTCGTATTTGCGTTTTGAAACACCAACTTTAGGCGTAGACGCGCGCGGCCGGATTATGCCCTTTGCCCCGGATGCCAGGTCTTTTTGACGGTTCTGGATGCGCACGGCACCGTGCAAAAACAAGCCGCCTATTTGACTATGGCGCCTTTCGATCCCCATTCCACACGGCGTACCGTTCCCACCTGTGAACAATGTCATGCTTCGGGAAAACGTCTGGGATTGGGCGAGGGCACCCTGATCCTGCAAAAAGGAAAACTGCGCCTGCAAAATCTGTACGATTCCGAAACATCGGGTTTGGGGAAAATTCCATTGGAACAAATGGTTCGCCCCGACGGACGGGTTACTCAGAAGATGTCGCGCCTGTCGGCTCGCCCATTCAATCAAAAAGAACTCAAGCACATTTACGGAATTACGCTGTGCCTGACCTGCCACGATCGCTACGACGATGCCATTTACCATTCGTTTGAGCAAAGTTTGCGGCGTTACAAACGGGGAGAAACGCCATGCCGCTAAATCATCCCGTCGTTCGGTCGATTCTCTCACTCTTCTTTTTTGTGCTGACAGCCATTGGCTCTCCGCAAAATTCCGATTGCCAGAGCTGCCATCGCAACATCGAAACAAACTGCAATTTGACCTGCGCAGCCTGCCACACTTCGCCCGGGGCACGTTTCGTCCCCGATGTTTCGGGTCATCCTGCAATCATTCGTAATCCTTCTACCGAACAATGGTGGGATGAAAAGTGTAGCCGCTGCCATGTGGAAGTGATTTCTCGTTTCAAGAATTCGTTGCATTACAGTGCCTCGGGTATCATTAACCAAACACGCTTCTTGTGGGGCAAACAGAAAAGCCTTACCGCCTCGGGTGCCGAAAGCTGGAAAGAACTCCGGATGGTACAGGCGCCAGACGGGAAAACACCCGCCGATTTGGTAGACCATTTGTTAGCCGGAAAATGTCTGCGCTGCCATTTTGCCGCTCAGGCCCGGGAGGCGCCAACAGGAATGAAACGCCCGGCCGGGTGTGCCGCCTGCCATGTGGCGCTTGACCAGAAAACCGGCAGGCCATTGCATGGGCATCGTTTCCAAAAACAGATAAGCGATACTACCTGCCTGACCTGCCACAACGGTAACCACGTGGGCGGGGATTATTATGGCTACTTCGAACATGACTACGATGCGGAATACCATTCGCCTTTTGGCCGTCAGCCCTATTTCGGAGCCTTCCAGCATCGTCTGCAACCGGATATCCACCAAAAAGCGGGACTTCGCTGTCTGGATTGCCATGCGGTGCACGATGTCATGGGAGGGACGCAACTTCGTTACCACGAAGGGGAACGTCCGGTTGTACGCTGTGAGACCTGTCATGGTGGATTTGGTGGGACATCGGCAATGAATAAAAATCATGCAGGTAAGCGCTTTGATCCCCGGGTGGTGGCCCACCAGAAATTCCATGCCCGGGTAACCTGCACCGCCTGCCATGCCCAATGGGCCTATCAGGATTACGGTTTGCATCTTTTTTTGGATCAGACCCGCCACTACGAAATGTGGGAAAATTTTCTCTGGCAGGGCGAGGGGCACTTGCAAAGCCGGGTGAGCAATCAATTGGCTTTGCCCGAAGATGCGCGACAAAATGCGCGCTCGATCAATTATTTAAGTGGCCGGGAAATGCCCGGAATCTGGTACAAAGGCTGGACGTTCCGCCGCTGGGAAACCCCGGTGCTGGGCTGGAACACACGAGGGCAAATCGCCCTTATGCGTCCGTTGTTCCAATATTTCATCACCTTTGTGGATTCTCTGGATCAGGTGTGGCTGGATTCTGTTCGTCCCCAAACCGCGCAGGGACGTGTCGGCTGGAATTGGGACGCCTTTACGCCCCACACAATCGGGGCCAAAGCCCGTGATTGCCAGAGTTGCCATTTGAATCCCAAAGCAGTGGGGCTGGGCATCCGTGCTACCGTAAAAGATTCCGTTGCTCATCCCATTACCCTGCCTTCTTCTCCCATTCTGCCGGGGAGCCGTTTACTCAATGAAAACGAACGGCGAAAACTTTTACAAAAGAGCCCGCGGTACCAAAAGTGGCGCCGCAAGCAACTGGAGCAAAACGGCATTTGGCAATTACTCCCTGAAACTTTCTCCACGAAATAGTTTTTGATCAAAAAGTTTTGGCAAATTCGTTCAATATGCTTACATTTGAACATATATTCAATTGAAAGGATCGAAGTGCTTATGTCGAAAAACAGCGAGGTTTGTTCTACCGAGATTATCGATCGTCAAAAGGTCGAACGGGTTAATCAAATATTGCCTGCCCTGGAGATGACCAGTGAGACGGCGGAAATTTTCAAAGCTTTGTCCGACCCCACACGTTTGCGCATTGTGCAGGCTTTGCTATTGGAAGAACTCTGTGTTTGTGATCTCTCGGCCGTTGTGGATGTTTCTATTTCGGCAATTTCGCATCAGTTGCGCTTGCTGCGCACCATGCGCATTGTCAAGTTTCGCAAGCAAGGCAAGCAGGTGTACTATTCGCTGGACGACGAACATATTGCGCATTTGGTCCGCATTGCTCAGGAGCATGTGGAAGAAAAAAAACAATGAAAAAACCGAAGAAAAACTTGCACGAATTAAGAAAGGGAAATTGACGTGTCGCATCACCACGAGCGCCCGGCAGCGCAAACATCGGGTTTGCGTTTGTTTATCACCATGATGCTTAATTTTACCATTACTGTTGCGGAAATTATTGGCGGCATTATTTCCGGTAGTCTCTCGCTTATTTCCGATGCATTACACAATTTCAGCGATGGCATTGCCATCATTATTAGTTACATCGCTTTGCGTCTAAATCGGCGTCCCAGCAATGAGCGTTACACTTTTGGATTAAAACGCGCAGAAATTCTGGCCGCCATTATTAATGCATCCACGCTCATCATCATTAGCTTCTTTTTATTGCGCGAGGCCTACCTGCGTTTTGTACAGCCTTCTCCCATTGCCGGAGGACTCATGGTGGGAGTGGCCACACTTGGTTTGTTAGCGAATATCGCCGGGACATTGCTTTTGCGCCCGGGAGCAAAAAACAGCATGAATTTACGTTCGGTGTATTTGCACTTGCTCAGCGACGCGGCTTCCAGCGTTGCGGTGATTCTGGGCGGACTGGCCATCTATTTTTACAACATTTACTGGCTCGATCCGCTCCTGACGGTCTTGATTTCTCTTTACATTCTCAAAGAAAGCCTGCACATTACCAAAGAGGCCGTAAGAGTAATCATGATGGCCAGCCCGCATGACATTCCTATTGCGCAGCTGGAGGCGGAGATCCGAAGGCTGCCCGGCGTGAAAAATGTGCATCACATTCATTTGTGGCAACTGGATGAACACCACATCCATTTTGAGGCCCATGTGGAAGTGGACGATATGCCCATTAGCGCAACCGACGAGCTTCTGCGCCAGATTCAAACCCGCCTGCGCGAAAAATTTGGCATCGGTCACGTCACCATTCAATTCGAGACAAATCAGTGCCGGGAGAAAAATCTGGTGGGGCATTAAAGGGCAGAAAGGAACGGCAGACAACATGCATTATTCAATTTTTGCAAAAACGAATCGGCAAGAGGGAATGCACTTACTGATTATTGGCGCTTTAATCGTTACCATTTCCGTTTTGCATTATTCCACGCCCACCAGCAAGTTGCCCTTCCACTTGCTTTACATGCAATCTTACTTTATTCCCATAATCCTGGGAGCTTTTTGGTTCGGTGTGCGCGGTGGATTAGGGAGTGCGCTGGTTGTTAGCGCCCTCTACTTGCCCCACATCATGTTTCAATGGGGCGGATTTAACCCGAATAATCTCATCCGTTTTTTACAAATCGGCCTATTCCTTGCGCTGGGCTACCTGACCGGCTTAAAGGCGCAAGGCGAAAAAAAAGAGAAAGAAAAATATCAACGGGCCGCAAAACGCTTACAACGTTCGCTGGAAGAATTACGCAAAAAGACGGAGCAAATCTTCGAAATGGAACAGCAACTCAAAGTAGCCGATCGTCTGGCGATTATCGGTGAGCTGACCGCCAATTTAGCTCATGAAGTACGCAACCCTCTGGGCTCTATTCGTGGGGCGGTAGAAATTATCCGGGATGCGGTTCCCGATGATGTTAAGAAGCTGGAATTTTTCGATATTCTAATCCACGAAACCCAGCGTTTGAACGGAGTGGTGGAAAACTATCTGAATTACGCCAAGAAGAAAAGTAAAATGGTTTCCTTGTTCGACTTGCGGGAAATCGTGGCCGATGTGGTTCTCATGCTGGGAGTCAAGGCACGAAAAAGTGAGATTAAGCTGCAGGTAAACCTTGATGAACGTCCTTTAATGCTCAAAGGCGATTCCATCCACATCTGGCAAATTTTGATGAATGTGCTTTTAAACGCCATTCAGGCCATGCCGCGCGGGGGAAAAATATGGATTGATGCCCATGCCACGGATTCTTCGATCCGTCTGGTGGTACGGGACGAAGGAGAGGGCATTCCCCAAGCAAAGCTTTCGCGCATCTTTGATTCTTTTTACACGACCAAAACCAATGGTTCGGGATTGGGACTGGCCATTGTGAAACGCATTGCCGAAGAGAATAAATGGACCATCGCTTTAAAAAGCGAAGAAGGCAAAGGCACGGAGTTTGTTTTGACGCTGCCTTTGTCCACGAACAGCCAATCTGTGACGGCAACGCACCAATCATTTACTGGAAATTAGAACAGGACCAAACCATGAACATTTTGTTAATTGACGATGATTTGAATTTAGGCAAAGTAATCGGCTATCAATTGCAACAGCAAGGCTACCATGTGGATACGGTTCTCAACGGACGGGAAGGCCTTAAAAAATTTAAACGCAACGCCTATGATGTGGTTATTTCCGATATTAAAATGCCCGATTTGGATGGCATCGAGGTGCTGCAGGAAGTACGTCGTTTGGACAAACAGGTGATTTTTTTGTTGATTACCGCCCATGGCAGTGTGGAAAGTGCCGTGGAAGCCTGTAAAATCGGAGCAGATGATTATCTGACCAAACCCTTTGGCAAAGAACAGTTGCTGTTTGCCTTGCAAAAGGCGCTGCGATTGCGAAAATTGCAAAACGAAAATCAAACGTTGCGCCAGGAACTGACCGATAAATTCAAATTTAAAAACATGATTGCCGAAAGCGGGCCCATGCAGGAAATTTTGCGTATTACCCACCGTGTGGCCCATAGCGATGCTTCGGTACTTATTTTGGGAGAAAGCGGCACGGGTAAAGAATTAATCGCCCGGGCCATTCATTTCAATAGCCCGCGTAAGGATAAACCATTTGTGGTGATTAACTGTCCTTCCATTCCGGCTAATTTGCTGGAAAGCGAGTTGTTTGGCCATGTGAAGGGTGCCTTTACCGGCGCGATTAAGGATCGCATGGGCAAATTTGAACAGGCCAACGGAGGTACAATTTTTCTCGATGAAATCGGTGATTTGCACGAAGATTTGCAGGCCAAATTGTTGCGGGTGCTTCAGGAACAGGAATTTGAGCGCATTGGCTCAGATCAACCGATCAAAGTGGATGTGCGCGTGATCGCCGCAACCCATCAGGATTTACACCAGTTGATGCGGGAGAAAAAATTTCGCGAAGATTTGTATTATCGTTTGAGTGTAGTGCCCATTCAAATTCCACCGCTCCGGGAGCGGAAGGAAGACATTCCCTTTTTGGTCGATTTTTTCCTGAAAAAGTATGCGGAAAAAAATCACTTTAGCATTACGCCGGAAGCATTGCAGGCTTTATTACGCTACCATTGGCCGGGTAATGTGCGGGAGCTGGAAAATTTGATCGAGCGTCTGGTTACCCTGGCCGAAAGCGAACGTATTTCGTTACGGGACATCCCGGAATTTATCACGACACCCCCCGATTTAAAGAGCGGCTTTGACATTTATCTTCCCGCGGAGGGCATGGCTCTGGATGAAATTGAGAAAACGGTCATTTTGAAAGCGCTGAAAATGGCGAACGGAAATCAGTCGGAGGCAGCCCGCCTGCTTAGAATTCCCCGTCACGTGCTTCTTTACCGTATGAAGAAATTAAAAGTCGACCACGCAGACGCCTAAGGTAATTTTAGGATCGTCGATCCTTTGAACAGGAGATTGGTTGAATCGTTGAATGGTGTGCGCGGGAGGGAGGTTAAGGGTGTAAGGGTTAAGGGGAAGCATGCCACCCGCCGGGCAACTCGTCATTCTCTTGCCGGTTGCCGAGTAGTCCCGGCCTGCCGGGACGTATCGAGGCACCGGCGGCCTTTTCCCCCTTTCCTTTTTCTTTTTTCATTTTTCCTTTTTCATTCCTCCTGTGCTGCCAGAAAGTGGTTCCAGTTCCCGAAGAACTA
>CAYXUS010000089.1:0-9257 GCA_964468415.1 uncultured Caldithrix sp. | reverse complement strand
TTTCAGTCCTTTCCATTTTTTATTAACGCATCCCGTCCTGCAGATTTTTTGGGGTTCCATTTTATTGAAAAGGGCCGGTAACAAGCCCTGCATTTCGCCTTAAAATGAACGAATTTACGGGCAAAAACTTACCAATTCTTTTTGTAATCTTCTTTGTTAGTAATTTGTAAGATAATAAATAAAATTCAAAATTGCACATTTTCCCATCACAAAATAACCTAAGTGTGATATCGGTTACGTGAAAAATTCATGGCAATTCCCACAATCAGACAGGTGGTCAACAAAAATGAGCCGCCATAACTTAAAAAAGGCAAAGGCAAGCCGGTTACCGGTGCCAGCCCGATTGTCATGGCAATGTTAATAAACGTATGGAAAAACAAAATGGTCATTAAACCGATTAAAGCCAGCCGCGAAAACGGAGATTTTACCTGGTTTGCCAAATACAATAAATAGATGAACAGAAAAAGAAAAATCATTAGCACACTAAAGACCCCGATAAAGCCGTGTTCTTCCCCCAATACGGAAAAAATAAAATCGGTATGGTGGGCAGGCAAAAAATTGAGATGCGACTGAGAACCCTGTAAAAAGCCTTTTCCCCAAACGCCCCCCGAACCAATGGCTACTTTACTTTGAATGATCTGGTACCCGGCCCCCTGCGGATCTTTTTCGGGCTGAACAAAGGTAAGGATGCGCTGTTTTTGATAATCGTGCAACGAATTCCACAAAATGGGAGTCAGCGCCCCTACCGCAATATGCAGGCTAAAAACGAGAACCTTTACGCTCAACTTTTGGCTTACCAAGAACAAAATTATGGAAATCACCAAAATCCAGGCCATAAACGCGTACAGGTTAAAAGAGACCAACATGGTTACGACCGGGGAAAGAATGGCAAACATAAAGAAACCGGAAATCCCCGCCACATAAATCATGGGAACAATTAGGGCCAAAAAGACCAAAGATGTTCCCAAATCGGGCTGTTTGGCAATGAGCACAAAGGGCAATAAAATCATCAGCGAAACAATCAACAAATGGCGCGGATGATTTATGTCGCGATAATTTTGGCTGAGATAACGGGCCACAACCAGCACTCTGGCTATTTTGGCGAATTCGGAAGGTTGCAGGCGCAAAGGGCCAAGTGCCAGCCAGCGTTCGGCCCCAAAGCCTTTGACGCCCTTAACCAATACCAAAATCAGCAGAAGAATTGCCAGAGCGTAAAAAAGATAGCTGAAATTGTAAATAACTTTATACGGCAAAAAGGTAATGCCAAAAATCAGTAAAACTCCCACAAAGGCGTAAATAAGCTGACGCGAAAAATAATGCGTTGCCGCAGCATCCGGGGCATAGGTGGCGCTATACACCGCAAATACCCCAATGGTAATGAGCATTAAGGCCGGGATTATAATTCCGAAATCAATTTCACGCAAAAACTTCTGCATTGTTTTTCACACCATTTTAATGAATAATCGGCATGGGGCGTAAACTATCCAGAGGAATCGTCTGGATAGGATTGATACCCTCTTCCGTTTTTAACGTATCTTGTTTAACAACTGCTCTTGGAATAAGTTTGTGATAAAAATACATTTCCAGAAATTTCCGGGCGATGGGAGCCGCATGGCCTCCCCCACTACCGGCATTTTCTACCACAACGGCAATGGCTACCTCGGGATGTTCGTAAGGCGCAAAAGCCATAAACCAGGCATGAGGTTCTCCGTGAGGGTTTTGTGCCGTTCCGGTCTTTCCGGCCATGTCAATGCCGGGTACTTTGCCCAGCCAGCCCGTTCCGCCGTTAACCACCCGGTGCATGCCTTCGCGCACCACATCAAAATAGGCGCTGGAAATTCCTTTTACATATTTCGATTTCACCGGAAATTTTACGATTTTTTGTGTCTGATAATTGTACAAATGATCTACCAGATGGGGCGGATGATAAAGCCCTTTGTTGGCCAAAATCATTGCAAACTGGGCTAACTGAAGCGGCGTTACCAAAAGCTCCCCCTGCCCGATTGCCAAATTGGCCAGATTTCCCCGGGTCCATCCGTTTTTGCCGTATATCCGATCAAAATAGGCCACGGTCGGCACCAATCCTGCTTTTTCGTTGGGCAAATCAATGCCGGTTTTTGCACCAAAGCCCAGCATTTTACTGTACTTCGACCAAATTGGCAAACCGATTTTGAGCCCCAATTGGTAAAAATACACATTACAACTGTTTTTAATCGCTCCGTACAAATCCAGCCAGCCGTGCCCACTGGGATTCCAGCAACGAATGACACGCCGCCCCAAACGGAAATAGCCGGGGCAAAAGGCCTTCCATTGCGGCGTGATGATTTTTTCCTGCAAGGCGGCCAAGGCCGCGACGATTTTGTAAGTAGAACCCGGCGGGTAAGTGCTTTGAATAGCCCGGCTGTACAGAGGATGATTTTCATCATTTAACAGCTCTTTCCACACGACCGGATCGATCTTGCCGCTCAAAGACCGAATGTCGTAATCCGGCTTACTTACCAGAGCAATAATTCCTCCGTTTCGGACATCAATTGCCACCAACGCCCCGCGTTTCCCTTCCAGAAGAGATTCGCCGAACTTTTGTAATTTGTAGTCCATGTACAAATACAAATCGCTACCGTGAATCGGCGGCTCGTTTAGCTGAGGGTTGTAATCCCCCAAAACTTTCCCCTGCGCATCCACCCGCACATAACGCACGCCTTTGGCCCCGCGTAAATCCAGATCGTAATAACGCTCCAGGCCGGTTTTGCCGATTAAATCCCCCATTTCATACACGGGGTTGCGCTTCTGTTCTTCCTGATTTACCTCACCGATGTAACCAAAAATGTGAGGCGAATTTACCGTGTCGGGATAATAGCGTTTAAAGTCGGGAATAATTTCCAGCCCGGGTAAAAAATATTGGTTTTCTTCCAGATAAATCAATTTCTTTTTGGGAATGTCACGAGCAATAATGACCGGGCGAAATCGCGGAGCACGCCGCAAACGCTTTTTGATTTCTTGCAGGGGAATGTTCAAAACTCCGGAAACCTTCTGCAGGGTTTCTTTTGTAGCATGGGCTGCAACCAGCCCAACGGCAAAAGCCGGACGATTATCCACCAGCAAATGATTATTTTTGTCGTAAATTAATCCGCGAACGGGGTTAATTTTAATCTGCCGGATTACATTGTTTAATGAAATTTCAAGATAATAATGACGCTTTATGACCTGCAGGTTGAAAAAGCCCGCCACGAGAATGGCAAAACTTACCAGCACGAATGCAGATAAAACAACCAGCCTTTTGGAATTAAACGAAGGTTCCCGATAATTCATATCACTCACTAAAGTATTTGTCGGTAAAAAGCGCCACCACCAATAGCACCAACGAGGAATACAGTGTATTGGGCAAAGCCCGGGTTAAAAAGAGATATTGAAAAGAGAACTCGGATTTAAACTGGAACAGGCCATAAAAAATAATTTCATGAATCAAAATAAACACAACAAACCACAAATCCAGGCTAATGCTCTTAATAGGATGGCCGTGAAACTTTCCGGCAAAATAGCCGGCCACCGCCTTGGGTAAAGATGAAATTCCCAGAGGCAAACCGGTCACGGCGTCTTGCAACAGGCCCAGAACAAACCCCGCCGTGCTTCCTTTAATCGCACCAAAACGTTTGCCCGTCAACAAAACAATAACCAAAACAAAATCCGGCTGCGAAAGCCGAATGCTTATGAGCGGAGCAAACAATGCCTGGGCCAAAAGGCTGCCCAGCCCGAACAGGGTCAGAATGAGCAGATAATATTTATTTTCCTGATTCATCCGTTTGCGGCTCCATTTCCACGACAAAAACTTCTTCCAATGCGTTAAAATCCACACTGGGTTTTACATGAATGGTTTGGAAAAGTTCGGTCGAATGCTTTTCAATTTTTGTGACCACCCCGACCTTTATGTTGGGAGGATAAATTGCACTCATGCCCGAGGTAAACACAATATCGCCCACGCGCACATCGATGGTATTAGGAATGAACTTAAGCAGCAAGTTTTTTCCGCCGTCCCAGGTCACCAGTCCTACTTCGCGGTTGCGTTGGATGCGTACGCTCACCTTGCTGCTGGGATCGAGCAAAATTTGGCAAATGGCATAGGAGCCGCTTACTTTTACCAAACGCCCTACCAATCCGTTCACCGTCATCACGGCGGCACCTTTGTGCTCGGGGCGCAAATGTTCGGACAAAACCTGAAAGCCGGTCACAATTTCGTGGGGGCTGTACCCGATAATTTTTGCCGGAATAAGATTGTATTTGAATTGATGCTGGAATTTCAACAAACGTTTTAAACGCAGATTTTCCAATAAGGCTTCTTGCAACTGAAAATTTTCGAAGGACAATTGGGTGTTTTGTTGCTGGAGTTTTTGATTCTTCTCGTAAAGATTAAAGTAGTCTTTTACATCGGAAAAGATTTGCTCCACATGACCGAACGTTTGCAGCGAAAAAGAACGGATTCCTTCCACCAGCGCCTTATCGCTGGCCGTCATTAATAAGAACGAGAGAACGATGTAAAGCGTTAAAGTTAAAAATTCGCGATACCGACTAAAATAATAACTTAGAATATTCACTGGACATTTTCAAAAGGCTTTTAATTAAACTTCATCCGATTAAACGGTCCGGCGGTGCTTTAGCAAGACCTTCTCGTAGCGTTCGGGTTCATCCAAAATTTTTCCGCAACCACGCGCCACACATGTTAAAGGATCATCCGCCACATGGATGGCCATAGAAGTTTCTTCGCGCAAACGTACATCCAAATTTTTAAGCAGCGCGCCACCACCCGTGAGAATAATTCCCCGATCAAGAATATCCGAGGCCAGTTCGGGCGGCGTACGTTCCAGAGAAAGTTTCACGGCTTCGACAATCGCATTAATGGAATCATTAAGCGCTTCACGAATTTCCACAGAGGTTACTTCGATCGTCTTGGGGATTCCCGTAATCAGGTCACGACCTTTAACTTCGGCCGACAGTTCTTCTTCCAAGGGTGCGGCCGAGCCAATGTTGCATTTCAAATCTTCGGCAGTCTTTTCGCCGATCAACAGATTGTAATTTTTCTTAAAATATTGAATGATGGCCGTGTTCATTTCGTCTCCGGCAATACGAATGGACGTGTGGTTTACGATACCATTCAAAGAGATCACGGCAATTTCCGAAGTGCCTCCGCCAATATCCACAATCATGTTACCGACGGGCGCATCGATTTCCAACCCGACTCCAATGGCCGAGGCCATCGCTTCCGCAACCAAATCGACCTGACGGGCCCCGGCGCGTTCGGCAGCATCGCGCACGGCACGTTTTTCCACCTCGGTAATGCCCGAAGGCACGCAAACCAAAATTTTGCCGATCATCATGCGATTCACATTCGCTTTTTTGATGAATTCGCGAATCATGATTTCGTTCGCCTCAAAATCGGCGATCACCCCGTCTTTCAGCGGGCGGATGGTCACGATATCCTGATGGGTTCTTCCCAACATTTGCCGGGCTTCGTTCCCCACGGCTACTACTTTGTCACTGTTTTCTTCCAGAGCGATTACCGAAGGTTCATTAACCACAATTCCCTTGCCTTTTACGTAAATTAATGTGTTCGCCGTGCCCAAATCTATTCCGATATCCGATGAAAAAAAGTTAAATAACGAAAATCCCATGACCTTGTTCTCCGAATCAAAAATAAAAATCGTGTAATTTCTTAAAAAAGTTAAAGTTATTAAAAATAAACAAGACTGTCAAACCTAAATAAAAACGTAACGTCGCAAACCCGGAATTTGCTTAAATCTTTTTTGGGCGATTTTGTTCCCCGCTCACTTTGTATTCCGAATTGACCTCTCATAACTTTTCTCAGACGAATGACCTTTTGGTGATCTCAAAAGGGTTTTGAATAATTAATTGTTGTTTGGCGGTGTTCAGACGAACCGGTACGCCAATGGGCATGGTAAATTTGCGCATTCCGTGCCCGTAAGGGAAATTGTAAATCACCGGGAAATCGACCTGCCCAAAATACTCCTTTAAAACATCTTCCACCCGAACGGAACGCCGCGCTTCATTGGTGTCTTCACAATCGAGAAACTCTCCCAGAATTAAACCACGAATTTCATTGAAAATTCCGGCCTGATACAGTTGCGCCAAATAGCGATCGATCTTGTACGGTTCTTCTCCCACATCTTCCAGAAACAAAATGGCATCCTTTGCCGAAGGCATAAAAGGAGTACCCAATTGATGGGCTACCATAGAAAGGCAACCGCCTATCAAGATTCCCCCGGCTTCACCTTCCCGCCAAACCTGAACTTCGGAACTGTCGAAACGAAAGGCGTAGGTTTCTTCATCGTTTTGAATTTGTCCCCAAAAATGTTGCTCGGTAAATGGCACAATTTCGCTTCCCATTTCCACGGCCACCATCGGGCCGGAAAACGAGGGTACCCCGGTTTTGTGCCAAATGGCCAATTGTAAAGTGGTAATATCGGAATAGCCCACCAGTAATTTTGGGGTTCGGGCAATTTGCGCATAATCCAGCTTGTCCAGCAAACGCAAAGTTCCCCAACCTCCCCGCGCACAAAAAATGGCATCAACTTGCGGATCCGCAAAAAATTGATTGAGTTCCCGCACGCGTAAAGCATCACTTCCCGCGAAATATCCATATTTGGCCCCAAGACTTTCTCCCCTGACCACCGAGTAGCCAAGACTTTCCAGGTAACGTATTCCATTTTCTGTCTTCCGGGGATCGGGTGGAAAAGCCGGGGCAATAACCGCGATTGTTGCACCGGGTTTGATCGGCTTTAACATGGCCCTCCTTTACGTATTGAAATTGTTTGAGGATAAATATACAAAGAATTTGAATATTATGAGAAGAAAATTTACCATCGATTTTTTAATGTAACTTTATGTTTTGCATTGGATCAAAGAAAGAAATTGTACTAAGTTGGAATTTTAATTTTAGCATGGGGAAAGGAAACGGAATGGACGATTTGGTTAAAGCCACGCGAAATGCCAAGTTCGTTGTGATTAGCGAAGAACAGCTGAATGAATTGCTGAATTCAACCGAATTAATTCAAGAACACGACACGATGGTGTCCGATAAATTGCGCTTGCTGCGCTACGGTGATTACCTGTTTGTGCAGGAAAAATCGGACAAGGGCGAATATCTTTTAAGAGGCTTCGAATCGGAACTGGAGGCACGAAAGTTCATAATGGATCGCATGAAGATTTACGAAGACATGTGGGATGGCTGCGGTTGTAAAGTTTACTACTACGAATAATGCCGTTTATGCCAGTGCATCAAATCCGATGTGATGATTGATCATCTGTTTGATCAATTCGTCCAGGCTTAATGCAAAGTTTTCTCCACTGTCGGACAAAAAGCTTTTTTCTTGCTGATTTGAGTCTTTTTTGTCCGTAATTTTTTCCTGCCTGTTTTCAATTTTTTCGGCCATTTCGTCTCCCGAAATTGTGTTTGCCTTTGTTTATTTTATTCGGCCGAAATTTTCTAAAATGAAGTTTTGCCCTGCCAGTCGGTGTATTTTTTCGTTTAAATCTTTCCCGGGAATCTGCAGGAAGGCTTTTAATCCACCCGCAGCAGAAGACCTTTTAAATATTGGCTTTCGGGAATGTGTGATGCAATGGGGTGATCCGGAGCCTGGGTAAGAAAACGTAAAATTTGCGCATCACGTCCGGCATCGATGGCGGCATCGGCGACAATTTTGCGGAATAATTCGGGCTTCATCAAACCCGAACAAGAAAACGTAAAAAGCAATCCCCCGGGACGGAGAACTTTAAATGCCTGGAGATTGATATCCTTGTACCCCCGAGCAGCCCGGTTTAAATCTTGCTGTTTTTCGATAAACTTCGGAGGGTCCAATACGATTAAGTCGAATTGCTGGCCCTGACGGGAAAAATCCCGCAAAACTTTAAAGACATCCCCTTTCAAATTCTGGAACGCATCTTCATTTAAATGATTCAATCGGGCGTTTTGCTCAATATGGGGTAGCAAATCGGCAACGGCTTCCACATTCATTACCTTTTTGGCCCCGCCCTTTAAGGCAGCCAATCCGAAGCCCCCGGTGTAGGCAAAACAATTTAGCACTTCTCTATCCTGTGCGAATTTTGCCACAAGCGCACGGTTGTCTCTTTGATCCAGATAAAAGCCGGTTTTGTGTCCGTTTTTTACGTCAACAAAAAACCGCAAATCGCCTTCAAAAATTTCCAGCAAATCCGGAGGGGCCATGCCATACAAAATTCCCTGCCGCAGGGATAAGCCTTCTTTTTTTCGCACATTTACGTCCGACCGCTCGTAAATTCCCGCCGGACTCAGTCGCTTTTGCAATATTTCAAGGAAGGTATCTTTCCATAATTCCACGCCCGCACTTAAAAACTGAACCACCAAAAATTCAGCGTAACGGTCCACAATTAATCCGGGCAGGCCATCGGCTTCGGCGCTGATTAACCGGTAGGCGTCGGTCTGTTCGGGAATTTGCAATTGCTCGCGTTTGTGCAAGGCCGCTTGCACACGCTGTTCAAAAAAAGCGCCATCGATTTGCGTATTGGGCGAAAAATCCCAGATACGCACGCGAATTTGCGAATGGGGCGAATAGGCACCAATCGCTAAAATTTGTCCCGAAGCGTCGGCAATGCGCACCGTTTCGCCGTTGGCTGGCTTCCCGACCACTCTGGCGATCGCCCCGGAAAAAATCCACGGATGTTTCCGTTTGACGGAACGTTCCCGGCCCGGTTTTAAAACAATTGTGTTCATTGTATGCTCAATATTTTTACGCACGAAGGGGAAAATACAAAGTTTCGGGGTTTCACAAAAATATTTTTAGCCGATGGCGCGAGTTCTCGAATCGCGATTTTCACGGATTAACCCAAACTTTCATAAACGTCTCTTTACCAGGTAACTGTGCCCAAAACAAGCTACAAGATGCCGATTTTTTTCGACGGTGTGGCACAGAGTTGATGAATCAATCGTAGGATGCCCTCCCCGTAGGGGCCACTTTGTGGTGGCACGGGGGGAGAATGAAAAAGGAAAAAGGAGAGGGGAAAAAGGCCGCCGGTTGCCGAGTGGCTCCGCGCCAGCGGAGCCGTATCGAGGCGCCAGGCGGCCACTCACCAATAGCCCCACACCCCGGCGCCTCGATCCGGCCCGGGTTTGCGGGGACTACTCGGCAACCGGCTTCTCCCTGCAGGGCTCCCAAAAGCCCCCCTTAGGGGCTACGGGGGGTAAACACCGCAACAAATTAACACGCTACCAT
>CAYXUS010000088.1:0-22814 GCA_964468415.1 uncultured Caldithrix sp. | reverse complement strand
CTTTAATGGTTAGGCTGTTGCTGCCCAAGCTGGAGCACGCGACGCGAGGTACCTGATTCATCTTTGAAATTGAATTACAAAAGCCGCCTGATTTCGGGCGGCTTTTGTGTTTTTGGAGGTGTATTTGTTCACACTAAAATTACCTGTATGCCGGATTTGGTCAGAGTTTCCAGTTCGTCTTCGGGGATATTTTTATCGGTAATGACAAAATGGATTTTTTTCATGGGGGCAATGAAAGCGAAGCTGCGTTTTTTGAATTTGCTGGAGTCGGTCACCACGAATGTCTCCCGTGCCAGTTCGATCATGATGCGGTTTAAATATGCCTCTTCTGCGTTGGGGGTGGAAACGCCGTAAGAGGCGTCGATACCGTCGACTCCCAGAAAAAATTTATCGCAGTAATAGTTGCGAATGGCGCTTTCGGCCATGGGGCCGACCAGAGATAGGGCGTTTTTGCGCAGAATGCCTCCGGGTACAATAACGCGGATGTTTTTGCAATCGGCCAATTGCTGGGCAATGTTCAGGGCATTGGTAATCACGGTGAGTTCTTTGAAATCGCACAGGTTTTTGGCGATTTCCATGGTGGTGGTGCCGGAATCGAGAATAATCGTATCTCCCTCCCGGATGAGCTCGGCCGCTTTGCGTCCGATGGCTTGCTTTTCTTTAAAATGCTTTTTGGCTTTTTCGTTGAGTTTAAAGTCGATGCCGACGCGATGGGGACGAATGGCGCCGCCCCGGGTGCGGATGAGCATGTTTTTTTGTTCCAATTGGGCCAAATCGTTGCGAATGGTGACTGGACTGACATCGAACATTTTGCTTAGTGTCAATACCTGTACCTGCCCGTCGCGTTCCAGCATTTCCAGAATTTTTGCCCTGCGCTCTATGGTAAGGTCTTTGTCGTTGCCGTTTAAATGGGACATTTCTTTCATTTCCTTTCGAAACATATCGTATGCAATTAATAATAAAAAATAAAATAGCACTTAGCAAATTTTATCTAATTGTTTGAAATTAAAACAGATATGTTTATTTTCTTTTAAAAAGGCAAAAAATAATTGACAGAATAAAAAACACTTATTATCTTTAAACGAAAGGAAAAATAAAAAATAAAAAGGAAACGAAAGATATGAGTTCTTTCCCGGGGCTTTCGGAGAGTGCTTTGCGCGAACGGGGTGCTTTTTTTACGGCCAATGAAATTGCCGGTCAGCCGCAATTGTGGCTTAAAACCTACCTTTATTTATTTAATGTTCGTAATCGGTTGGCCTCTTTTTTGGATCCTTTGTTGCGCAAAAAGAATTTGCAGATTGTGTTAACGGGAGCAGGCACTTCGGCTTATATCGGCGATGTGCTGCAAGGGGCGATACAAAAAAATACCGGTGTGCCAACGCGTTCCATTGCTACTACGGATATTGTCACTCATCCTGAATATTTTTTTCTGGAATCTCAACCCACTCTTTTGATTTCTTTTGCCCGCTCCGGGAATAGTCCGGAGAGTGTGAAAACCGTGGAATTGGCGAATGAATTTTGCCGGGATATTTATCATTTGATTATTACTTGCAATCCGGATGGCCAGTTGGCGCAAAAGGCCGATGATGAGAACAGTTTTGTTTTTCTTTTGCCCCCGGAGGCGAACGATCAAAGTCTGGCTATGACGGGGAGTTTTACGTCCATGTTGCTGAGCGGGCTCTTAATTTCGCGTTTAGACGCGCTGGATGAATTGCAGGGTCAGGTGCGCATTGCTTCGCAATATGGTCAAAGAATTTTGACGCATTATGCGGAAAAGCTGCAACAGGCGGCGCAATTGTCCTTTGATCGTGCGGTGTTTTTAGGCTCGGGTATTTTTCAGGGGGTGGCCCGGGAATCACATTTGAAGCTTCAGGAGCTTACCGATGGCAGGGTGATTTGTAAGTTCGATACGTTTCTGGGCTTTCGGCACGGGCCGAAGGCGGTGATTACGCCGCAAACGCTGATGGTGTACATTTTTTCGAATCAACCGTATGCTCATTTGTACGAGCGGGATCTGGTCGAGTCGGTTTATCGGGGACAAAAGGGGATTTTGGGGATTGGGATTTCTCAGCAGGTGCAGGATGATGTTCCCGTGGATTTGCCGATTGTGCTGGATGACGGGGAAAATGATCTGGATGAGGAATTTTTGACGTTTGTGGGCGTGCTTCCGGCTCAAATGATCGGCTTTTACAAGTCGTTGGCCCTGGGGCTTAAACCCGATGCGCCGTCGGAAAGCGGTACTATTACGCGGGTGGTGCAGGGGGTAAAGTTGTATCCGTACACGAAACAGAGTGTTTGAACAATGATGAAACATCCGATTCGGCAAATTGCGGAGCGGCACTGGGAGGCGGGGATGCCCGCCGGCATCCCCGCGGTTTGTTCGGCCAATTCGTTTGTGATTGAGGCGGCGGTGCAGCAGGCCGTGGAAGACGATACACCGCTTTTGGTGGAGGCGACGTCGAATCAGGTGGATCAGTTTGGCGGGTACACGGGCATGAAGCCAAGGGATTTTGCGGAATTCGTGCGGCGGATCGCTATCCGCCGCGGGTTGCCACCCGAACGGTTGATTTTGGGTGGTGATCACCTGGGGCCAAACGTCTGGCGACATTTGGAACCGGAAGTGGCCATGAAAAATGCCAGAGAGCAAATCGCGGCTTATGTTGAAGCGGGTTTTACAAAAATTCATCTGGATGCCAGCATGCCGTTAAAAGGCGATCGGGCAGATAGCCATCTGCCCCTGGATGTGGAATTAGTCGCACGGCGTAGTGCGGAATTGTGTCTTGCTGCAGAAGAAGCCGCAAGTCGTCTGCCACAGAACAATCTCCGCCCCGTTTACGTCATCGGAACCGACGTCCCCATTCCCGGCGGTGCCACCGATTCTCTGCGGCATTTGCGCATTACGCCGGTCGAAGAAGTGCAGGAAACATTGCGGCAAACCAAAAAGGCCTTCCTGAAAAACGGTTTGCAGGATGCCTGGCAACGCGTCATAGCCGTTGTAGTTCAACCGGGCGTGGAATTTTCCGATGAAGCGGTTGCGGATTACCAGCCGGAATTAGCTGCGCCACTAAGCCGATTTATTGAAACACAAGATGGTTTGATTTACGAGGCGCATTCCACGGATTACCAGACGGCAGGCAGTTTAAGAAAAATGGTCCAAGACCATTTCGCCATTCTAAAAGTCGGCCCGGCGCTGACCTTTGCTTTGCGCGAAGCCCTATTTGCCTTAACATTTATTGAAGATGAACTTTTGCAATTACACGGACAAAACACATCTTCCCGATTACGGACCCGTCTGGAAGAAGCGATGAAACATCAGCCCGAATTCTGGGAGAAATATTATCGCGGCACGCCGAGGCAGCAAGCATTTGCACGCAAATACGCATTTAGCGATCGAATTCGATACTATTGGCCGCAAAAATCGGTACGGGAAAGTGTTGAAAAATTATTCGAAAATTTGCGTAATTGTGAAATTCCGTTTACCTTGTTAAGTCAGTTCCTTCCCAATCAGTATCATGCCGTTCGGCAGAGAAAAATTGAAAATTCCGCGCGTGCGCTGGTCTTGCACAAAATTCAAGAAGTACTTAAAGCCTATGCTTGGGCAACAGGAACGGAAATGATTCATTTCCATGAAACGGTTTCACCAATTGCGGAGACGATGTAATGAAAAAACGGCCCTGGCTTATTTTTGCCATTATTACGACTACGTTTTGGGGTGTTTGGGGTGCACTGATCGAATTGCCGGAAAAAATGGGCTTCCCGGCGACCCTGGGTTATTCGGTGTGGGCCTTAACCATGATCGTTCCGGCGGCCATTGCCCTGGGGCTGGTTGGCTGGAAATTAGAGCATGATCGGCGCTCGGTATTTTTGGGAAGCATTATCGGTTTTACCGGCGCCGGGGGACAATTGATTTTGTTCGAAGCTTTGCGTTCGGGACCGGCATATTTGGTGTTCCCGTTTATTTCGCTTTCTCCGGTTGTTACGATTTTGCTCTCCTATGTTTTTTTGAAAGAACGGGCCAGCGTTCGCGGATGGATCGGTATTATTTTGGCTCTGGTGGCCATTCCCTTGCTCTCGTACCAGTCGGCCAACGGCGACGGTAGCAAGGGATATATGTGGATTATTTTGGCTTTAATTGTATTTTTGGCCTGGGGTTTTCAGGCTTATGTGATGAAGTTTGCCAACAAAACGATGAAGGCCGAAAGCATTTTCTTTTACATGACGGTTACCGGAATTTTGCTGATTCCATTTGCCTTGTGGATGACGGACTTTACCCGGCCGATCAACTGGGGCTTTACCGGCCCATGGCTTACTGCTATGATTCAAATTCTAAATGCGGTCGGAGCGTTAATGCTGGTTTACGCTTTCCGCTATGGGAAGGCGATGATTGTGAGTCCCATGACCAATGCTTTGGCGCCGGTTATTACTATCGTTATTTCACTGTCGATTTATCGCGTGATTCCGCATCCCGTAATCATTACCGGAATGGTTTTGGCCATTGTTTCTGCCTTTTTGTTGGCCATCGAAGAAGAATAGACAGAGTTAGGATTGTATTCTATGGATCGTAAAAAATACGATGTGATTGTTGTCGGTGAACTTAATGTGGACTTGATTTTGAACCGAATTCATGGTTTCCCCCAAGTTGGCAAGGAAATTCTGGCCGACGATATGACGCTTACGTTGGGTAGTTCTTCCGCGATTTTTGCCAGTAATTTAAGTGCATTGGGTGCTAACGTTGCGTTTTTGGGAAAGATCGGTAAAGATGTGTTTGGGGATTTGGTGCTTGAAAGTTTGCAGGCCAGGGGCGTGAATACAGATTTGATTCTTCGTGATGAAAAGTTGAATACCGGGGCTACGATCGTTTTGAATTATGCTGAAGACAGGGCAATGGTTACGCATCCCGGAGCAATGGAACATTTGACTTTGAACGATATTTCTCCCGACAAATTACGTCTGGCAAAGCACTTGCATTTTTCGTCTTATTATTTGCAGCCCGGCTTGAAGAAAGATGTGGGGCAATTATTCGCAATGGCGAAAAAGGAAGGACTTTCGACATCGTTTGATATGCAATGGGATCCTGCGGAAAAGTGGGATTTGCCTGTGCGGGAGGTTTTGCCGTTTGTGGATATTTTCTTCCCGAATCAACAGGAATTGATTCATTTGACGGGTCAGGTGAATTTGAAGGAAGCGGTGCGAAGGTTGGGAGCAAACGTGCACACGGTGGTGGTAAAAAAGGGAAGCGAAGGCTCGGTTGTTTTTGACGGGCAACAGGTAACGGAGCTTGCAGCTTTTAAAAATGAACATGTGGTTGATGCCATCGGCGCCGGTGATAGTTTTAATGCGGGCTTTGTTTTTAAGTATGTACAGGGCGCTCCGCTAAATGAATGTCAACGTTTTGCGAATTTGTGCGGTGCGGTCAATACTACGGCGGCCGGAGGCACGACGGCTTTTAAGAATTTGGAAGATGTGCTTCGAATTGCACGTGATGAACTGGGTATCGAGGGAATTTGAGCGCTTTATGGCAAAGAAAATCGATTTAAAAACGGCGCTTTTGAATGCGCGTGATGCGAAACAGGCTATTCTGGCTACGAATTTTTATAACATGGAAACTCTAAAAGGAATTGCGCTGGCCGCTTCCGAAACGGGATATCCGGTTATTTTGCAATTAACCAAGGGGTCGATTGAATACATGGGATTGCAAACAGCGGTGGCTCTGGCCCGCTCGGCGATCGATGCGTTAGGTTTGCAGGCCTGGCTGCATCTGGATCACGGTGACTCCGTTGATTTGGTACGGCGCTGCCTCGACGCCGGATTTGATTCGGTGATGATCGATGCCAGCGAAAGACCACTTGCTGAAAATATTGCGATTACGCGTGAGGTGGTTAAATTGGCTACTGCCTATGGTGCCACGGTCGAAGCGGAATTGGGCTATATCCCGAAATTGGGACAGGAAAAAACCGAAGCCGGTTTTACACGTCCGGAAGATGCCCAACGTTTTGTAAGCGAAACCGGGGTGGATGCACTGGCGGTGGCTGTTGGCTCGGCACATGGATTCTACAAAAAGGAACCGCATCTGGATATCGCTCTTTTGAATGCAATTCGTTCGGTTGTGAAAATACCTTTGGTCCTGCACGGCGCCTCTGGAATTCCCGACGAGCAAATACGCTCGGCAATCGATACGGGAATTTGTAAAGTTAATGTTGCTACGGAAATCAAAAATGCATTTGTGCAAAATATAAAAAGAGCCATGCAAAGGAATAATGAGATCGATTTGCGTAAGATTTTCCCAAAAGGTATCGAAGCGGTGCATGAGTTGGTGCGAGAAAAATTGGCTCTCGTGACAAAGGCGAACTGATTGCAATCAGTTCGCCGGGCGGGGAAGGGTTTCACTGGTCGCGCCCAGTGAAACCGACAGCAAAACATAAACGAATGTAGGTGGAGAATGCGAAGTTTCCTATACATTGTTGCGATTTTAGCCATAACTACCGGCCTTTTGGCCCGCACTGTGATTGTCGCGGGAACAGGTGGCGATTTCAACACGATTCAATCTGCTTTAAACAATGCGCAACCCGGTGATTCGATTCTGGTAAAAGAAAAAGCAACGCCTTATTTTGAGAAGATTAATTTCCCGTCTGGTGGCAACCAGACGGGGGGATATGTTACATTAATGGCCTATCCCGGTGAACATCCTGTTCTCGATGGCAGCGGAGTGCCCAACAATCCCGCAAGTTACACCGATGACATGATTTATCTGGAAAACGTCGACTATGTCCGCATCATCGGATTTGAAATCCGCAACGATACGACTACCGAGGGTTCCGGAATACGGGTTTACGGCTACGGATCGTATATTGAAATTCGCGATAACGAAATCCACAATATCCGTGGCGGCGGAGAAGACGGCGGAGCAATGGGTATTACGATTTACGGAGCGAATGATAATCTTTCCATAAATCACATTATTATTGATAGCAATCATATTTACGATTGTGACCCCGCTTGGAGCGAAGCCCTGACCTTGAACGGCAATGTGGAACAGTTTGAAGTCACGAATAATATCGTGGAAGATGTTAACAACATTGGCATCGATTTTATCGGGGGCGAAGATTGGTTAAGCAGTAAATTTGCACGAAACGGGCGCTGCGCCTGGAATCAGGTATTTCGGGCAAATTCTCCTTACGAGGGCGGTTACGCGGCCGGTATTTATGTGGATGGCGGACAGGACATTGTCATTGAAAATAATACTGTCTCTGGATGTGATTTGGGTATTGAAATCGGAGCGGAAAATGCTGGAGTGGTTACCAGCGGCATCAAGGTGCGCAACAATGTCATTTACAAAAATGAAAAAGCCGGACTTGTGTTCGGTGGATATGATGTCAACACGGGGCGGGTCAAACAATGCGACTTTACGGGAAATACCTGCTATCAAAACGACGTTTTGAAAACCGGTCACGGTGAATTGTGGGTGCAATATGCGGAGGACAATAATATCTCCGACAACATTTTTTATGCCAATGATCAGAGTGTTTTGCTCTATTCCGAAGCGGGAAATGTTGATAATACTTTGAATTTTAATCTCTGGTATACCGAAGGCGGAGAAGCGAATGCGCGGTATTTCTGGAACGGACAGCTTTACATCGGATTTGGTAATTATCAGGCCGCAACCGGGCAAGATTCGCAATCTGTTTTCTCCGATCCCGAATTTGTCGATGCAGCGCACGAAGATTTCCATCTGGACGCCAATTCGCCCGCAATCGATCACGGGGACCCGAACTACTTGCCGGATTCAAGCGAAAAAGATATGGACAGAGATTTGCGTCTTATTGGCAATCGTGTGGATATCGGTGCCGACGAAGTGGGAGCAACCAGCTTGATTGCGATCAAGCCGGAGCCGCGAAATTTTCGGTTACTCTGCGCCTATCCTAATCCTTTTAATCCGATGACGCAAATTCGCTATTATTTACCCCACGGCCAGCACATTCGGATTGAGATTTTCGATATCAACGGTCGAGTGGTGCGCCAACTGGCTGATAGCAATCAGCCAGCCGGCACGCACTCCCTCGTCTGGAACGGAAAAGATGACAGCGGTGCATCCTGCCCTTCCGGTGTTTATTTTCTCCGGCTGATTTCCGGGCTCAAAATACAAACCGCCAAATTGGTGTTAGTCAGGTAACATTAGACAAAAGGAAACCTTAATGGCCATATCCGCAAACAAACCCGCAAAAATGATAGCAATCATTTTTGCTTTGCTTTGGGCAGCCCTCTCCTTTGCCCAATCCTTACAGACCGTCGTCTATCAGCCTTCCGACGAAGACATCTTCAATCCCGAACGCGGTTTTTCTACCTATCTCAGTTCCCCGGTCACCCTTTCTTTGTGCAATAGTCTCAAGGCACAGAATCTGTCGCTAATTCAGCGCATTTACACCATTCCCCAATATCACGACAAGCCTTTGCCCCAATCCTTTTTGGATCTCATGCAAAAAGATTTGGACATCGCGCGGGAAGGCGGCGTCAAGCTCATCATACGCTTTTCCTACACCGACGATCAAAACGGCGCCGATGCCGCTCTGGACACCATTCTCCTGCACATTGATCAGATCAAACCCATTTTGCAAAAAAATTACGACGTCATCGCCTACATGGAAGCCGGATTCATCGGCGCCTGGGGCGAATGGTACTATTCATCGCATCATTTGAATAACACCGCCGACCGACGCACCGTGCTGTTCGCCTTATTAGACGCCCTGCCCGTGCAAAGAGACGTGGTCGTGCGGACACCCAATTACAAGCGGCTGATCTTCAACGACAGTTTGCCCATTGCGCCGGACGAGGCCTTCAACGGCAGCAAAAAATCCCGCACCGGCGCCCACAACGATTGCTTTTTAGCCAGCGAAACCGACTACGGAACCTATCTGCCAAACAACATTCAGGCGGACAAAGACTATCTGCATCAGGACAACCTTTACGTCCCGCAGGGCGGTGAGACATGCAGTCCCAGCGCCTATTCCGGTTGCGCCAATGCCTTAAAAGATCTGGCCTACATGCGCTGGTCTGCCTTGAACAAAGATTACAACGAAGACGTATTAGCCGGTTGGCAAAACGCCGGTTGCATGCCCGAAATCCGCAAGCGTTTGGGTTATCGCTTCGTTTTGTTGCAGGCCCAGCTCCCAGACAGCTTAAAGCCCGGCAGCACTTTTATCCTGAATTTCGACGTGTACAACCACGGCTTTGCCAGCCCCTACAATCCGCGTCTGCTGGAAGTCATCCTGCGCAACAGCACAACCCATGCCACCTATCGTTTGCTTACCGGAGCTGATCCCCGATTTTGGCAACCGGAAGACACCGTACACGTGCAAATTTCCGGAGGCATCCCTGCCGACCTGCCCCAGGGCGCCTATCAGGTGCTCCTTCATCTGGCCGATCCGGTGGACACCCTGCGCTATCGACCCGAATACGCCATTCGCTTTGCCAATCAGAACATTTGGGAAGATTCCACCGGATTCAACGATTTGCACCATCAATTAATTATCGATGCGCAGGCCGCGGGAACCCCTTACACCGGGCAAGATTACTTCGAGCGTTTCACCTCGGGGAACGCACAACCACCGCAAAATCCGGCCAATATCATCATCGATGGCAATTTCGACGACTGGAAAAACGTGCCCCGTCTCGATCAGCCACCGGACGAAGAAACCGCCGGTGATGCCCTGAACGACGACGTGGATTTAACCGGCCTCTGGATGACCAACGATGCCGACAACATCTACGTAAGCTATCAGGTGGCAGGGAGCATTAAAGCCAACTACTTTTACCACGTCTTCTTCGATACCGATAACGATCCCGCCACCGGTTTCCACAGCGGCGGCAGCCACATGGGTATCGATTTCATGGTAGAAAACGGATCCCTCTGGAAATACAGCGGCCAAAACGGCGCCTGGGGATGGACCTATGTTGGCAGCGCCGTAATGGCAACCGGCACCAATACCCCCGGACGCGTGGAAATGGCCGTGGCCCGTTCCGATTTGCAACTGAGCGATACCCTGCGTGTCTTACCCGTAATTTTCAACGTCAACGATCTCGACGACAACCATGACGACGACTACGCCCCGGACGCCTATCAGGATCACAGTTACCGTTACCGCCTGCTGATAACCGGTCTCGATTCCGGCCGACGTCAACGCATACCTTCCGGCTTCGGATTGGCGGCCTATCCCAATCCGTTCAACAGTACGGTTCGCATCCGTTTTAATCCCGTACGCTCACGGTTTTTAAAAGCGCGAATTTACGATGTCCGCGGACGTTTGGTGCGCACTTTTCCGCTGACAAACGGCCAAACCACACTAATCTGGCAGGGACGAACCGATGAATTAAAGCAGGTAAGTTCCGGACTGTACATCTTCGAATTAAAAGATGACAAAAGCGTACAGCAAATAAAACTCATGTTTGTAAAATAGGAAGTTGGTAAAAACAGGAAAGGATTCGTAAAAAAATTAATTCAAAATTTTTGGGAGGAGCGAGCGATGAAATACCTAAGCGTATTTTGGGCTGTCATACTTTGGGTTGCCTTCGGGTACACCCAAACCATAACGGTTGACGGGGACATGAGTGACTGGCAACCGTGGATGCAAATCGATGTGCCGCCGAACAATGTGGAAGAAGCCGGTGATGTGGACGATCCGAATATTGATCTGGTCGATATTTACGTGACCCACGATGACGATTCCCTTTACTTCCGCTACGTGATAAATGAAAACGGCACCTTTGGTTCGTTGTTAGATACCAACCTTTATCCTGCTGGCGCCGGTTTCGAACTGAATTTGGACGTGGACTGCGATACTTCCACGGGACTGAACTGGGGCTGGTGGAACACAAGCAGTGATTATTATTTGGACATCTCCCATCCCTACGCCGAAAACGAGCCCATCGAATGGGAACTGTGGAAATTTAACGGCGTCAATGGTTCGGACTGGAGCTACGTCCCGGCGGGAATCGCCTGTCATGTTGCCTACAATATGGACGACAACGAAGTGGAAATTTCCGTACCGCGCAAAGAAATCGGTGAAACCAACGGTGAGTACGAATCCACCGCCTTTTTCGCCTACGCCAGTATCTGGCAAGACCCCTGGCCCGAAGACATCGCACCCGATGATATCGGCAGCAAACGCTATGTGTATCGCTACGGACGCAAACAGGTAACGGTTGACGGCGAAACGGATGAATGGACCGAAGCCATGCATTTTGACGTACCGCCCAATGAAGAAGAAGGCTTGCAAGACAGCGTAGATTACGGCTGGGACGGCACGATGGATGATATTATTAATCCCGCCTTGGATATTAAGGATATTTGGGTCTCCCACGATGATGATTATCTCTACGTTCGCATCGACATTAACGAAGACGGCACCTTCTCCGATTTGGACAATCTTGTGGATGCCGAAGGCTACAAAGCGCTCATTCAGCTTTATTTCGATACCGATCTGGACAGCACCACCGGCTTGACCTGGGGCTACTGGCTAAACGGCGGGGATTATTACGTGAATATTACCGATCCGCATGGAAATCCCGGATTGAAAACCAAGCAAGCGTACGGCATTTTAAAATTTACCGGTGCCAATGGAAACGACGAACAATTCGAAGAAGTCATGGGCGATAGCTGCATTGTGGCGCGCAATATCGACGACAACAGAATCGAAGTGGCCATTCCGCGTGCCGCCATCGGTGAAACCAACGGCGAAAACGAATCGACCGGAATCCTGGTACTGGCCGAAGATCCCACCAACGATTGGGTAAACGATGTGGCTCCCGATGATGACGGCTCGTTTCGCAATGTGTACAATTACGGCCGTCCCTTGGGTGATTTAACCGCGCTGGGCGGCTCCGCCACAGCACCGCTTTCGTTCACTCTGGCGCAAAACTATCCCAATCCGTTTAATCCTACCACCACCATCGAATATCGTCTGAACAAAGCGCAATTTGTTACCTTAACCGTGTACAACGTACTGGGACAAAAAGTGCGCACATTGGTTTCCGGAAAGCAGGGTGCCGGTTTGCATCGCCTGGTTTGGAACGGCCGGAATGCCCAGGGCCTTGCTTTGCCTTCTGGCGTGTACTTTTATCGTTTGCAAAGCCGCGAAAACGTGGCTACTAAAAAAATGATCTTAATCCGTTAAACTAACAAAGGAGCCTTTTCATGAACAAACTTTACGTAATTCTGATGATCGGTTTGTTTGTAGCGTTTTCATTCGCTCAAAAAATTACCATCGACGGTGATATGAGCGATTGGAGCGCAGACATGCAGATCGATGTGCCACCGAATCAGGTAGAAGGCATCGGTGACAGTGTGGACACCAACTACGACGGTGTGATGGACGGCGTGATCAATCCCGCCTTGGATTTCAAAGATCTCTACATCACCCACGACGACAACTATTTGTACGTGCGTATCGACATCAACGAAGACGGTACCTTCTCCGATCTGGAAAATCTGGTTAGCGGCAACATGCAGGCCGCCATCGAATTGTTCATCGATACCGATGTGGACACTTCTACCGGCTTGACCTGGGGCTGGTGGTACACTTCGGGCGATTACTGGATTAATTTGTCCGTGCCCTACGGCTGGCCCGGTTTCGAAGTGCCACACAAATACGGCATCAACAAGTTCATCGGCGTAAGCGGAACCGACAGCAAATGGGAACCGTTGCCCGACGACAGTTGTCTGGTGGCTGTGAATTTGGACGACAACAAGATGGAAGTGGCCATTCCGCGTGCCGCCATCGGCGAAACCAACGGCGAATACGAATCCACGGCCATTCTCTTTTTAGCCGAGGATCCCACACAGGGCTGGGTTAACGACGCTGCACCCAATTCCATTGGTTCCGAACGCTATGTGTACACCTATGGGCAGGTAACGGCCATTGACAATCACAATAACCCGAATGCACCCACGGATTTTGCTTTGCAGCAAAATTATCCCAATCCGTTCAACCCCACGACGACCATCGAATATTCCATCCGTAAGGCGCAGAATGTTCGTCTGGTTATTTACAACGTTTTGGGACAAAAAGTCCGCACGTTGGTGAACGGCATGCAAGGGGCGGGCACCCATCGCCTTATCTGGAACGGTACCAACGATCAGGGTTTGAACGTTCCTTCCGGATTGTATTTTTACCGATTGGAAGGCGAACATCAGGTGGTTACCCAAAAGATGATCTTAATGCGATAACAATTTTCGGTGGTGTTCCCGTGCCTTGCGGGAACGCCGCCTTTATTCAAACAAGCGGTAGAGGTCGGAAATGAAAAAGATTCTCACCATTTTTATCATGATTTTTATGTGTTCGGCGCTTTATGCCGGTACCACCGGAAAATTGGCCGGAATCGTAAAAGACAAAAGCAGCGGCGAACCCTTGCCCGGCGTAAATGTGGTCATTCGGGGAACGCTAATGGGCGCGGCTACCAATTTAAACGGTGAATATTTTGTGGTGAATGTTCCGGTGGGCACCTACACGGTGGAATTTTCCATGGTCGGTTACCACACCGAAATTGTACGCAATGTGCAAATTAATGCCGATTTAACCACGAAAATCGACATCGCATTAACACCCGAAACCATGGAACTCAAGCAAGCCATCGAAGTGGTGGCCGAAAGGCCGCAGGTGCAAAAAGATTTGACATCCACCATGAATATTGTGGATGCCTCGCATGTGGAAACGTTGCCGATCACCAATTACAAACAGGCCATCGGTCTGCAAACCGGCATTGTCATTATGCCCGTGCGCATCGAACAGGCCGGTCCGTACGGCCAGTTTAACACCACTCCGGACGACGGCTTGCACTTTCGCGGCGGTCGTACCAACGAAACCGCCTATCTGTTAAACGGTATTTCGCTTAACGATCCCATTTGGGGCGGCTTTTCCATCGACGATTTACCCATTATGGGCCTGAGCCAACTGGTAACCTACACCGGTACGTTCCTGGCCGAATACGGCGGGGCCATGTCGGCGGTGATGAATTTGGTCAGCGAGCCGGAACAGCACAAGGCCAAAATCAGTTACACCGCCTACACCGACAAATTGGACGGTTTGAACATCGAAACGTACAACACCTACAATCAGGAAGTGGCTTTTAAAGGTTTTGTTCCGGGCACCAAAAACAAAATAAGCGCCAACCTGGCTGCCCGTTATTTTACCACCGATGGCCGCTTTTACGGTTACATTTATCCCGATTACCGCGATTCCGAAGGCTACGACAAATCGGGAACGCCGAAAAAAGTCCCCATGAATTACAACGATTTTTTTACGGGCATCGGTTCGGTAGGTTTGAATTTGGCTAACAACATGCGTCTGATTTTGGGCGGTTTGTACAATAATAAAAAGACCAAACAGTACAATCACTTTTTTAAATACAATCCTTACGGAGCGCCGCGCATCGAATCGGATTATTATCTGGGTTACGTGCAGTTTAAGCACGTGCTTTCCAAAAACTACTTTTACAATGTTTCTTTAAGCCATTATTACCGCCATTTCAAATCGTACATTTTTGACGATCTGAAAACAAGCCTGATCGAAAAGCACATCCTTTCGCCCGAAAATTTTTCGGTTTCGGGCATTGATTATGTTTGGTTTAATACGGCTTCCAAAACCGACGAAGCCAAATTCGATATTTTGGGGCAGGTGAATCAAATTCATCAAATTAAAGCGGGCTTTCGTTTTGTTCGTCACGATATCGATTATGCGCGTCGCAATCCCACGGCGCAGGATGCCGATACCACGGTGCTGCGCATGAAGGCCTGGGAAGCCTACCATCGTAAACCGTATTCCGTGCACGGCTATGTGCAGGACAAAATGGAATTCCACAATATCGGCATGATTATGAACGTAGGCCTGCGTTACGATCGGGTGTATCCTGAAACTTACTACCCGGTGGATATTTTGCGTCCCACCTCGTCACCCATGAAGAAAACCACTTACAAAGAATATTTCAGTCCGCGTTTGGGCGTTTCGTATCCCATTTCCGAAAAGATGGCTTTTCGCTTTGCTTACGGATTGTACTATCAGTTTCCTCATTATTATTTGGTGTATCAGGGAACCAACGAAGAAGAGAAAGTTTACCCCAATTACAGTCTGGGCGAAGTTACACAAATCGGGTACGGTAACATCAATCCCGAACGCACCACCTCTTACGAGGCTGGTTTGCAAATGGGCCTTTCTTCAAAGGTTTCGTTAAACGTAACAGCTTTTTATCGCGATATTTCCGATTTGACCGGCCTGAAGTCCATTTTTGGCCCCAGAACGTACCAACTGTTCACCAACGATGCTTACGGCATTGCCCGCGGTGCCGAAATCGCCTTGCGCGCCAACATCTCGCGTAATTTCAGTGCCTTTATCAATTACACCTATTCCCATGTGGAGGCCAGCAAACAAAGTACCTGGTACCAGCCGTTGTACCCCATCAATCGGACCTTTGTGGCCGATTGGGACATTCCGCACAAGGTTTCGTTTGATTTCGAATACGAGTCTCCCTCTCACTTCGGCGTGTCGATTATCGGTAATTTGAGCTCCGGCTATCCCTATTCGCCCAATGCTTTGAATCCGAATTCGGAACGGGGCCCCATGCAAAAAAATCTGGACGTAAATTTGTTCAAACGTTTCAAATGGTTGGGCTTCCGCCAAACGGTTTTCATTCATATTACCAATGTGTTCAATCAGCGCAATGTGTATTGGGTGTACCCGGATACGGGCAAGCCGGGGGTAGATGCCAACCCGGGCACTTCGTTCGATTACACCAATGATCCCACGGCCTGGGGGCCGCCGCGCCATATTCGTATCGGGTTGAATATTAATTATTAGGAAGTGGAGGTGCAAAATTGAAAAAAACAGTTAAAGTCGTCCTCTTCCTCGGGATACTTGTCGCTGTGTTGTGGGCCCAGAACAAAGATCCGCACAACTTGATGCGCTGGAATGTATTCGATATCAATAAACTTTCCACCAAATTTTCCAATACCAACATGCTGGCCTGCGGAACCAATCAAGCCAGCGTTTTCCCCGCCTATCCGCCGTCAATGGAATATCCCACGGGCAGCGGCATAAATTATGGCGGCGGGGTTTCATTTGTGGTCGGCGGAAAGCGTCAGGCCGATGCCGGAGGTAAAAATCCCCACGGATGGGCCTATTTTGACACGGGCATGGAAGAGGGCCCGGCCTGGATTTGGGACCCGCACCATTTTGAATCGTACACGGAATTTGTACACGGCGATCGCACACCCATGAGCGACGATCCCGAAAGTTGGCCGACCGACGGGCCGAACCGGGGCTGGCCCGCCTATTATCCCAATTACACCTATCTGAGCATGGACGCGTTGCTCAACCTGACACCCACGGAAAATCCGAATTTGCCGCGAATCCCCATTTTGCTGGATAGCGCTACCGGTTGGCCGGGCGCCGGCCCTCATGGCGAATTGATTGCCGATCAGGAAAGTTTTTCTGTGGATCACACGGTAAATTACGTGGCGGAAAAGGAACCCGGACAAACCGAACGCTGGCTGAACATTCAAACCATTACCCGCGGTCTGGCCTGGAAACTGCCCAAGTACGAAGACATGATTTTCTGGATTTTTGTTGTGCGTAACATGGGCGATACGATCGATTCCTGCCTTATCGGGATTTACAACAATTATCAGTTCGTTGCCGATTTTGAGCCCTTCGGCGGCTTTGAAACCGGCGGCGAAGGCGGAGACGATATGCTGTTCTGGGATCAAAAACGGCAGTTGGCCTACGGAACGGATTTTAACGGTCTGGAATACGATCCGCGCGGCAATGTAATGCCTGCCTACAAAATCGCCTGGGGCGGTACGGTGGTTCTCAAAACACCGCACAACATGGGAGTAACACGTTTCGATGCCTTCGACGGATTGAAATTGTTTTCTACCAAAGACGAGAACGGAATTTTCGAACGGCAATTGTACTGGTACAATTTGATGAATGTCGGCGATCCCGACGATCCCAACGGAGACGGCATTGACGAAGGCCCGTATTTTAATGCCTGGGATAATACCTACGCCAATTACAAATACGGCTACACCTACAATATTATGGCCAGCGGGCCGTTTAACATGCAACCCGGCGAAATCGATACGTTTATTGTGGCTACCGTTTTCGGACAAAGCAAAGAAGATTTGCTGAAAAACGTGGACAACGCCATTGCTTTGTACAAACTGAATTTTAAAGTGCCCAAACCACCACCCCAACCCAGAGTGACGGCCATTGCCGGTGACCAAAAGGTAACCCTGCGCTGGGGAACGGACAGCGAAAAACATCCATTGTTCGAAGGTTACCGCATTTACCGCTCCGATGATCAGGGCGCAACCTGGAGCAAAAATTACGCGACGGATGCCAACGGTACACCCATTGCACCCATTCCCATGGACCAATACGATCTGGACGATGCCTACACCGGTGTGAGCGACGAAGATCCCTTGTTTTACTTCGGAAGCAATACCGGGCTGGACGCGATCCGCAAAACGGACGCACAGGGCCATGTGTATTACGAATGGACAGACAACACGGTGGTTAACAATTACACCTACCGCTACTGGGTGGCTGCCTACACCCACGGCGATTCACTGGAAGAGCCGCTGGAAACGCCTCCGGCCAACGATCCGTCCGTTCCGGATGACAACACCGTGGAAGTTACGCCCACGGCGCCGGTTGCCCGCCACACACTGGACAGCATTCGCGTGGTACCCAATCCGTACATTGTCAGCGCTGCCTGGGAATCGGAAATCGGACAACGCAAAATTGCCTTTACGGGCTTGCCCCTTAAATGCACCATTCGCATTTACAATTCGGCCGGCGAGCAAATCGTAAAGTTAGAGCACAACAATGGTAACAGCTTTGAATACTGGAATGTGCACAACGCACAGGATCAGGAAATTGCGCCCGGCCTCTATTTTTACCATGTGGATGCCGGGGCGTTGGGTAGCAAAACGGGAAAGTTTGTGATCATCTTTTGATCGATTGCCGAGCGGGAATCGGGAGAAGGCGTTTGCGCATGTCGTGGCAAAACGTGCGCAAGCCGCTACCGATTTCCCGCGGGAAACGTGTTTGAAATTTTACCGCCAGGGTAAATTGGAGGAAAATAGATGCGAAAGATTCGAGATTTACTGCTTGTGACATTAGCCGTTTTCACGTTTGGCAGCGCACATGCCGCGCTGAACCATGTGGGAACCTCGGTGGCTAATTTTCTGAAAATAGGCGTGGGAGGAAAAGCGGTGGCCATGGGCGATGCGTTTACGGCCATTGCCGATGATCCCAGCGCGCTTTACTGGAATCCCGGCGGACTCGGATTCCAGCAACATATTGCCGTCAATTTTTCCTACACCGACTGGATTTTGGATACCAAACACAACTTTCTCGGCGTTGTGTTACCCTTCCGCGGTGTGGGAACGGTGGGGCTGAGCATCATCAGCTTTTCTTCGGGAGATATCGAAGAGACGACCATTTACAAGCCCCACGGCACCGGTCGGGTGTTCAGTGCCAGCGATTTGAGCATCGGACTTTCTTTTGCACGGCGGCTGACCGATCGCTATTCGGTAGGCGTAACCGCCAAATATCTTTCGGAAAAGCTGGCTCTGGAATCGGCCAGTTCCGTGGCTTTGGACATTGGATCGATCTTTATTCTAAGCTACAAATACAACGTGCGCATGGGAATCGCCCTTTCCAATTTCGGCGGAAATATGAAAATGGACGGGCTGGATCTGGAAACCAATGTCAATACGGATTTCAATAAGTTGGTGGAAGCTCGCCTCAAAACCTACTCCTGGCCGTTGCCTTTGATTTTTCGGGTCGGTCTGGCTGCAGATATTTTAAAATCGGATTTTCATCGCTTAACCATTGCCGCCGATGTGAACGATCCGCGTGATTTTAAAGCGCGGGGGAATGTGGGCTTCGAATATGCCGTTAAATCCATGTTCTTTTTGCGCGGCGGTTACAAACTGGGCTACGACGAAGACACCTTTTCCGCCGGAGTGGGCTTCGATTATCGCCTGAAAGGGGTCGGGCGTCTTATTTTTGACTATGCGTTTTCGGACATGGGACGCCTGGACAATATTACCCGATTTACCATTGGTTTGTCTTTTTAAGGACGGAGAGTTAAGATGAAAATCATAAAGTTAAGCATTTTGGGGATCGTATTAATCGGACTGATGGCCTGCAACGAAAGTCGCGATGTTCCGTTGCCGGTGGAGCAGGTTCGCCCTACTTTTAGCCGTTTTGTGCAGCCGGTGGACAGCGCCTTTGGCTACGATCGAAATGCACCCGTGCGGATGCGCTTTAGCGAACCGATGGATGCCGAAACCTTTCCCGGAAATTTCCATTTGTGGACGGATGAGATGCACACAAGCGAGGTGAGCGGCGAATTTATTACGGAAAACAACGATGTGATTTTCCAACCTTCCCAACCCCTGCAAAAAGCGCACGAATATTTTACGGAGTTACGGGCCCGCGTAAAAGACGCGCACGGAAACGGCATTGACAAAGACACCCTGTTGGTGGCCCGTACGGAGTTTATTACCGACGGCGACTATACGCAGGGCGGTTTGCAGGATGTGCTTGTTTCCAACGGCTCGGACGATTTTCTGGCGCGCATTAACACCGACGAAGACGGCCTGTTCAAAGTGGACACGGTGGGGGATATCGAAGGCTTTGGTCGGCAACTGGAAATGGCATTTACCAACGACGGCAAGTATTTGATTATGAGCGATTACAATACCGGCGGCGCCATTTATTTTTTCGATCCGGACAATGACTACGCACTGGTGAAAAAGATCGAGACCAATTCCGACGGCTCGGCGGTTGCCAAAAGCGCCGAAATTGCCGTAAGCGCGACATACGCCTACGTGGTCAATCAGACGGCCAAAAAAATATCGGTCATCGATTTGAATACGTTGGAGCCCACGGCGCTCATTTCTGTACCCAACACTCCCAAGGGCATGGCCATTACTCCGGACGGCAGCAAGCTGTTTGTGGGAAGCGCCCGCAGCAACGAGGTGTGGATGGTGGATACCGGCACCGCTTCGGTAAGCGCCACGATAACGATCGACGGATTTACCCGATGTTTGCGTCTCATCGTTTCCGATGACGGAAATTACGTTGCGGTACGGGAATTCAACGGGACGCAATTGGCCTTTCTCGATGCCAATACCGGTGATGTTTTGGGCGTGCTCGATTTGGGCTACAAAGCAAAATCCGGCAATAACAGCGATTTTGCCACCCACGGAAATTTTTTGTACACCGCGGGCAGCAGCGGCGAATTGACCAAAATCGACTGGACCACACGCAGCATTACGGATCGGATGCAGGATATCAATTTTCAGGGATTGGACATGTACCGCAGCGGCGAATTCCTGTTTGCCACGGTACGCACCGTTAATTCGCAGGTGGTCATCGTGAATCCGGAAAATTTGAAGATACTGCGTCGAATTACCATTGGCGGAGCCTCGCCCTGGGATGTGGCGATTCGCCCTAACCATTAATCGAAAGACGGGTTAAATGGGAAAAATGAAGATGAAAAAGCGTGCCTCTGTTTTTTGGATCGTTCTTTTGTTTCCGCTGGTTTTGTTGGCCCAGCGGGAATACATTCGCTGGAACATTTTTGATATTAACAAAGTGCGCACCAAGTTTAGCAATGCCAATCAATTGTGTAACGGAAATTTTCAAAACACCCTTTACGCCATGCCGCCCGCTTTCGAATATCCGGCCGGTTCGGGCATTAATTACGGGACGGATGTGGCCTTTATTGTCGGCGGCTATCAGGAAGAGTGCGGCGGAGAAAATCCGGACAATTTGCCCTGCGTGGATGCGGGCATGACCGAGGGCCCGGCCGATTACTGGGATCCGGAGCATTACGATCCTTACGCAGAATTAGTGGGCACCTCGGATCGCGCGGCCATGAGTGACGATCCCGAGAGCTGGCCGCAGGGCGGTTTTCCCGATTACATTCCGAACTATTATTACAAATCGTTAACGGATTATGAGAATCGCAGCAAAACCGTTGAGCCGGGTATCGATCCGATTCCCTTGTTAAAGGATTCCACCGGTTGGCCCGGCGCCGGGCCGCACGGTGAACGCATTGCCGATCAGGAGAGCTTTTCGGCCTGTTACGCCATTGATCATCTGGCGGAGGTTCCGCCGGAACGCTGGCTGACGCTGCAAACCATCAACCGGGGGCTGGCCTGGAGCGGAAAGTATTACGAAGATTTTATCGTGTGGATTTTTATTGCGCGTAACATCGGGCACACGCCGATTACCCGTACCTATTTTGCCGTGTGGAGTGATTTTTCGTTTATCGCTTCGTTTAATCCGCCCAATCCCTGGGGCGACGACGGCGATGTGTGTTATTACGATCGTGACAGGCAATTTGCCTATGGTTGGGATATTGACGGCGTGGAAACTTCGCCCACAGGCGGAACCCTGAATGCCAGCGAAATTGCCTGGGCAGGAACCGTTGTGCTTAAAACGCCCAAGGGGGATGACGGGAAGGAGCTGGGCGTAACCACCTACGATGCCGTTTCCAATTGGAATGCGCAAACGACCAACATCGGAAACGGGGCGCGGAAGGTGGAGTTTTACCGTTACAATCTGGTAAACGCCGATGATCCCCGCGATACGGACGGCGACGGCATTGACGATACGTTTGACGGCAAACCGTATTTCGAAGACAATACCGAACCCACGCAGATTATGGCTTCCGGGCCGTTTACGCTGCAACCCGGCGAAATGGACACGATGATTGTGGCGACGGTGTTCGGTACTTCCAAACTCGATTTGTTCAAAAATGTGGATCAGGTTATTCAGTTGTACAAAGATCACTGGCATGTGATTGCGCCGCCGCCGACTCCCAGAGTGACGGCCGTGGCCGGTGATGAAAAAGTGGAATTGTTCTGGGATCGTAAGGCAGAGCAGGACAGCATGTTCGAAGGTTATCGTATTTACAAATCGGTGGATGGCGGGGTAACCTGGGGTCAGCCGATCAAGGATATTTACGGTGATGTGATTGCCTTTAAACCGTTGGCCATGTACGATCTGGAAGACGGTATTACCGGCGTTAATCCTCTGGTGCCCGGTTTTAATTTGGGATTCGATACGGGGCTGGAGCCGATTCGAAAGGTGATTAATGGTGACACGGTTAATTATTTTGTCGATCATCAGGTGAATAACGGTTACCATTATCGGTATGCGGTTACCTCGTACACTAAAGGCGGCAAGGCCAAACCACCGATCGAAAATTCCATTGCCACGGATCCTTCTCTTCCCAATGACAACACGGTGGAGGTGGTGCCGCACGCGCCTCTGGCCGGTCGTTCGCTGGATAGTGTGCAGGTGGTTCCCAATCCGTACATTGCTTCGGCTGCCTGGGAATCGAAACTGGGCGAACGTCGTCTGGACTTTACGGGTTTGCCCGCCCGGTGCGAGATACGCATTTACAATTCTGCCGGGGAATTGGTGCGCACCTTGCATCACACCAATGGACAAAGTTCGGAGTCGTGGGATTTGCTGTCGCAGCAAGGTCAGGAAGTGGCTCCCGGGTTGTATTTTTACCATATTCAGAGTACCCTTGGTACGAAGACGGGGAAGTTGGTGATAATTTATTGATAAGCGGGGATTTACTTCCAGGGAGTTCTTTTGGGGACTTGCTCTATCACGAAAGTGAACCCTTTGGGAAAGGAGCCCCTTTGGGGGAACTGGGAACTAGGATCTGGGAGCTGGGGATTGGGAACTAGGAACTAGGAACTGGGGATTGGGAACTGGGAACTGGGAACTGGG
>CAYXUS010000087.1:0-4045 GCA_964468415.1 uncultured Caldithrix sp. | reverse complement strand
AAGCCCCCAATGAATTGGGGGCCTATTTTCAGAAATCCCTCCGGGATTTTGGTCGAAGATTTTTTGAATCGTGCCGCCACGAAGTGGTAGGCATCCCTTCGGGATGAATGGTGCTTTCGGTGCTTCTTCGGTGTGCTTCGGTAGCCGAGTTGGGAAAGGTTAAGAGTAAAGGGTTAAGGGAAATCAGTGCCAATCTGTGCAGATCAGTGGCCCAAATTCGTAATTCGTAATTTTTAATTATTCATAATACTCTCGCGTACATTAAATTCCGGTATCTCGACTTGAATTTTATTGTATTTCGTTGTTAATTAGATTTTGGTTTTGAATCGAAACGGATGGATTTTATGAAGAAAACATTTAACGTAGTCGGCAAACCGGTCGTGCGCAATGACGGTCTGGAAAAAGTGACCGGTCAGGCCAAATTTGCCGACGACATCAATTTGCCCGGCCAATGGTACGGCGTTATGGTGCGCATTCCGGCCGCCCACGCCCGCATTAAATCCATTGATTATTCCGCGATTGACGGGCATCCGGCTCTCGGAGCCATTTGCGACGCCAACGATGTGCCGGGCGCTAAGAAAATCGGCCCGATCAAACAGGATCAACCGATTTTTTGCTACGACAAAGTGGTAACGCCTGGCGACGTGCTGGCCATGCTGGTCGGTCCGTCGGAACGGGAATTGCTCAAATTACGGGAGCGGGTTAAAGTCGATTACGAACCGTTGCCCGTGCTTACCGATCCTTTAAAAGCGCTGCAACCGGAAGCGCCGCTCATCCACCCCGAGCAAAAATCCAATTTGGTGGTGCATCATCGGGTACGCAAGGGCGATATCGAAAAGGGCTTTGCGCAAAGCGATTTTATTCTGGAACAAACCTACACCACCCCGTTCATCGAGCATGCCTATATTGAGCCGGAGGCAGTTATCGCCTATCTGCGGGAAGGCAACAAGGGCGTACAGATCATCGGCAGCATCCAAAATCCGTTTACCACGCGCAAGGTGGTAGCACAGGCATTGGGCTGGCCATTGGCCAAAGTACGCATCCGGCAGGCCGAACTGGGCGGATCGTTTGGCGGCAAAGACGACATCATGAATATTCTGGCAGCCCGCGCGGCCATTGCCGCCTTAAAAACCAAACGGCCCGTCAAAATTCGTTACACGCGGGAAGATTCCATTCTGGAATCGTACAAACGGCACGCCTACCATCTGCACTACAAAGTGGGCTACGATCGCCAGGGCAAAATAAAGGCCATGAAAATCGATGTGATCGCCGATGGCGGCGCCTACTCGTCCATGACGCCGTTCGTCACCTGGCGCACCGTGGTGCAGGCCACCGGTCCGTACGAAGTGGAGAATGTGTGGACGGACGTGCGGGGCGTGTACACCAACAATCCTTACGCCGGAGCCATGCGCGGATTCGGATCGCCCCAGCCCATCTTCGCTCAGGAATCGATCATGGACGAAATCGCCATCCGTTTGGGATTAACGCCTGACGAAATTCGGCGCCGGAACGGATTCAAAGCGGGATCGGTTACGGCTACCGGCCACAAATTGCAAGATCACGATGTTAATCTTTTGACGGTTTTAAATACCGCCGTGGAAAAAACCGATTTCACAAACAAGTGGAAACGATACGAACAGCAAAATAAAACCGTACCCATCTGGTTCCCCAAATCTGAAGAGAGCCATCAAAATCCCGACTTCATTTTGAGCAAGGAACAATTGTTGGAACCGGAGGAAACCCTGCGCAAAGGCATCGGGCTGGCGGTTAGCTTTCGCGGCTGCTCGCTGGGCGCCGAGGGCATCGACGCCGCGGCGGCGTATCTGGCTTTGCAGCAGGACGGTTCGGCCTATTTGCTTTCGGGACTGGCGGAAAACGGTCAGGGCATGCGCACCACCTATGCCATTGTAGCCGCTGAGGTGCTGGGCATTGATCCGGCCGACGTGTACTATCTGGACATGGACACGGGCTACGTTGCCGATAGCGGCCCGACGGTGGCTTCACGCGCAACGCTGATGGGTGGCGGTGCAACCAAAGCAGCGGCGGAAATTCTGCGTTCCCGGCTGGAAGATGTGCTGCGCGCCCATTGGAATCTTCCCGAACAGGAAACGTTTGTTTTCGAAAAGAAAACGGTGCGCCCCGTTTCGCGTAACGATTTGACGATTTCCTTTGCCGAGGCCTGCAATTTGGCGTATGCCAGGGGCGTTAACCTTTCGACCATTGGCTGGTACGCAGGGCCCAAAGTGCACTGGGACGAAGAAAAAGGTCAGGGTCCGGCCTATTTTACCTACGTGTACGGTTGCCAGGTAGCGGAAGTGACCGTAAACCTTTCTACCGGCGAGGTGTATGTGGATCGCGTGGTTGCGGTGCACGATCCGGGCACGGTCATCAATCTGTTAGGTGCCCAGGGTCAGGTGTACGGCGGTGTAACGCAGGGCGCCGGTTACGGTTTGTGGGAAGAGATCAGCGCCGACGAGGGCTTCATTCGCGAATTGAATTTTGACCAATATCTGATTCCCACCAGCAAAGACATCGGCGAAATCGTGCCGATTTTTGTGCAAGGCGACGATCCCAACGGCGCCTGGGGCGCCAAGTCGCTGGGCGAGCCCACCCTCGAACTGACGGCCGCAGCCATCGCCAATGCCGTGCGCAATGCCACCGGCCAGCGCTTCTTCCATCTGCCGCTCAATCTGGAAGAAATCGTTCTGCACAAAAAATTGTACCCAACGTCCAAAAAACGAGGGAGCGCCTGATGATTCCCGAAATTCAATACATCAAACCGACGAGCCTAAACGAGGTTTTACAGGCTTTGGCCAATTACGGAAACGAAGCGCGCCTGTTGGCCGGGGGAACCGATATTATTCCGGGATTTCACATCCATTCCCGCCGCTTTCGGGATGTACGCACGCTCATCGACATTTCGGGCTTGCCCGAACTCACGACCATCGAAGAACGGGAAGGTGCCCTGCACATCGGAGCGGCAACCACTTTTAGTTCGCTGATGCGCCACCCTTTGGTGCAAAAAAATTACCCGCTGCTGGCTCGCTCCGCCGCACAAATCGGCAGTGTGCAAATCCGCAACCGGGCTACCGTTGCCGGAAATTTCGTCAACAACGCCCCCTGCGCCGATAGCGTACCGCCACTGCTGGTGTACGATGCACGCATTGTGGTGCAATCTAAAACGGAAAGCAAAGAACTGCCTTTGCAGGATTTTTTACTCAAGCCGTATCGTACCCAATTGCGGGCGGATGAAATCGTTGAAAAAATCATTTTGCCGCCGCTGCCCAAAGGCATGCGGGGTGACTTTTACAAACTGGGACGGCGACGCAGCGTGGCCATCAGCCGCATTACGCTGGCCGTACTTGCGCACATGCAAGACGGAATTATTCGGGAAATACGCATTGCCTCCGGTGCGGTAACGCCTATTGGCAAGCGATTTCCGCAACTGGAAAAGATGGCGACGGGACAAAAGGCCGACAGCGATTTTTTGAAAGAATTGGCGATTAAACTGGGAGAAGAAGTCCTTAACGTAACCGGACTGCGCTGGTCGACAGCTTACAAGTTGCCGGTGCTGCAACAAACGTTTTACCAAACGCTGAAACGAATTTGCCAGTGACAGTCCCTGTGGCTTGACTTTCCTGTGCCTGTTCCTGATTTGCGGGTCGGTCGTGCATTCCGGCCTGTAATTCTGATGTAAATTAATAGTAGGATTATTATGGAAAAGATAAACATTCAATTTACCGTAAACGGACAAAATGTTTCGGTAGAGGTTCCGCCCAACAAGCGCCTGTTGGATGTGTTGCGCGAAGACCTGGGTCTTACCGGCACCAAGGAAGGCTGCGATGTGGGTGAATGCGGGGCCTGTACGGTGGTCATGAACGGCGAGGCGGTGCATTCCTGTTTGGTTTTAGCGCCGCAGGCCGACGGTGCGGAAATTATTACGGTGGAGGGCCTGGCCGAGGGAGAAACGCTTCATCCGCTGCAAAAGAACTTTTTGGAACACGGTGCGGTGCAATGCGGCTTTTGCATTCCGGGCATGCTTATG
>CAYXUS010000086.1:0-7687 GCA_964468415.1 uncultured Caldithrix sp. | reverse complement strand
GCACCAGCGTTGGTTGAAATAATTTTGCCTGCTCAAATGCGCTTTTGTAGCCATAGGGTGCGGGAAGCGGATTGCGCAGAATAACATCTAAAAATCCGCTTTTACTCCGGCTGCGTAATTTACTTACACCATGAATCACATCATCCACGTAAATGCCCGGTACGGCTAAATTGTTGTAAGGATAGGGCCACAGCATTACGGAATCGTCAACAAAAGGATTGGTGGTAGGATCAAAGTTCGGATAATCGGAAAAAGGGATGGCCTTAATCACCGGATCCGGGATGACCGTTTTCGGCGTTTCGGGATTATCCAGATATTCCAGCTCTAATATTCCGTAACCGGCGTACGATTCGGAGCCCAACCCCGGGTAATGAATGTAGGGTTGCTGGAACATTGGTGTTTCACCCTGCCGGGCAATCAAGGCCACAAAATCGTTACGCTGATGCGGTTCGACCAACGCTGCCGATTGATACCCGGCGATAATATCATCGCCCAGGGCCATTAGATGAAAAAATAGCTTTTGTTCATTCTCATTCACCGTGGTCCTGGTAATTTTTGGTTCGCTTAAACTACAAGAGGTCACAACCCAAAGACCGGCCACGAACAAAACGAATGTAATTATTTTCTTCTTCATGAATCTTGCTCCTGCTTTTTCTTAAAAAGAATAGCCAACGGTTAGCCCGAAAATGTTGGCCAGCCCGGAATAAACGCCATCAAAGTTGTACACCGAATTTTTTACCTGACGGTCGTCCTGCAATAAAACGTGATAAGCGGCATCCACCCGAAAGCCGTTATTGCAATAGCCCAAACCAATGGTGTAGTTGTGACGATCGTTTTCGGGCAAACTTGGCTCCACGTAAGCCGCCGGAACGGCATGCGTATCCCAGGCATAGCCGGCACGCAATGTGAAATGGGTGTCCATGCGGTATTCCAGCCCGAGTCTCAGGGCATAGCTATCTTTGTAATTTCGTGGATTTATCGTTTCGTTTTGTCCGGCTACCGGCTCATCAAACGAAATTTTGACCTGGTCGTAGGTATGCCAGCCCGTCTGTACGTAGTCGAACTCCATGCTCAAATTTTCCGTAAAATCGTAGGCCAGACCAATTCCCAGAGTTGCCGGTAAAGTCAACTCGGATTTTGCGCCAACCTTTGCCGGGAAATAAGCAGCCACTTCCTGATTTACCGTAGGATTCAAAGTAGAGGGAAAAGTGAACTCGGCGCTGCCATCGTTAAAAGAATTTTTTACGGCGCTGCGGTAGGTCACCCCCAGATGCACGCGCCGGAGCACCTGATATTGCAACCCTATGGTAAAGCCCATACCATTTGCCGAGGCAGTCATTTTGGAATGGCCGAAAAGGTCTCGCGGTGCAAAATACACATCCTTTTCCATGGTCACGCTGGAATGTACCAAAGAAACGCCCAGAGCAAGCGCCAAATTGTCAAAAAGCCGGTAAGCAACCACCGGAGTGACAAACAAAGTCTGAAATTCGGTCTTGGTCGCCAGGAGACGCCCCACCCACGGGTCCTGTGACGAGCCCCACTCGCTGCCCATGCCAAAAGGCGAATAAACACCCAGAGCAAACGCCCACTTGGGCGAAAGCCCGTAACTCAAATACAAATGACCGGGGAAAAACTGTCCCTTTTGAGCAGGAGTGTAAAATCGGGGATCCATATTTGCCGGGCCGGTAAAAGCGAACTCGGTTTGAATGACGGTTGTTCCCAATTGAATATTCCAGCCTCTGGCAGCGCTTATGCCCGCCGGATTGTAAAAAACAGAAGAAGCATCATTGGCCTTGGCAATAAACGCTCCGGCCATACCGGTTGCCCTGCCTCCCTGTTCATAAATGGAAAACCCCGAGGCCAGCACAAGCGAAACGGGTAATAGTAAAATAAATAGACACTTTTTTAACATGAAGCCTCCAGCGATTGTTGACTTTCCCAAAGCGGCGTTTGTTCCGGATTGCCATTCGGAAACCACTAAATTAGTCGTACCGTTCTTTTACCGATCGTTATTCACTGCAATCACGGTGAAATATACGCATAATTTCACATTTATTAAATACAAGTTAATCACAGATTATTCAATATTACGAAAGTTTGTTTAAAAAGATTCAAAAGACCGGGCAGGTCAAAAAAAGAACCTGTGGGACGGGACAGCCCCATCCCGCAAGCTCTTTTTGTAAAAACGAGTGCCAATCAAAATCGAAGCGTGTTGTCTTGATTATCCGCATCCGGGATGTGGGCATCGCCCAATTTGATCTGTTGAACAGGCTTTTCCGGTTTTGCCACAAGTTCGATTGTCTCTTTCCCCTTGCTCCATACGCGCATGCTTCGTTCCAAAGTCTCGCGGGAGCTATCGCTGTAAACGATTGTCACCTTGACCGGAAGCGGCAACAATCCTTTTTTTACCACTTTAAGCAAAAGCTTCCCGTCTTTCATCTGTGCTTTTTCAAGCTTTAAATCGGGGTAGCCAAAACCACTGAACCAGGTATTCCAGAACCAGCTTAAATCTTCTTTTAAAAAATTGTTGGCCGTAAAGAAGAAATCATAGGGCAATGGGTGTTTGCCCTGCCAGCGTCGAATGTATTCCCGCATCATTTTGACAAAAGTCTTCCTGCCGACCATTTGTTCCAGCAAATAATAGGCAATCCCTGAGCGGTTGTACGCTTCGTTACGGTATGAGTCGCGGGTGTCGGCACCATACACCGATGTAAGCACCCGCATGGGAACGTCGTATTCGCTTCCGGCCACACGCAAATAGCGTTGCACCGTGCGCGCAATGGGATCGTATTCCGGGGCCAAACGATGCTGCAGATCAAAAGGCAACATCATAGCCCAGCCTTCATCCATCCAGGCATATTTGCGTTCATTAATTCCCATCATAAAAGGAAAATAAGTGTGCGCGATTTCATGACTGGTTACATGAACCATCCCGCTCCAGGCCTTTGGCGAACCTTCGTTCACCATCATCGGATATTCCATTCCCCCCGCTCCGTTAAAAACGCTCATTGCCGGGTAAGGATAGGGAACGCCCGGCATCTCCTCGGAATAGTACAGGATCGACTTGCGGGCGATTTCTACGGCATGCCGAAAATTCTCCGCTTCTTTTTTAAACGCCGCCGAAATAAATACCGAATGCGCCGGGGAATTCCCCACATCAATTGTCGCCGCGTCCCACAAATAATGGTCGCTGGTGGCAAACGCAAAATCCGGGACATGTAGCGCCTTAAAATGCCAGGTGTTCCATTCGTCTGCCTGTGTAACGCGTGCGGAATCTTCTGGCGTGACAATGTGTACCACTTCCGAAGTGTGTTGCGCTCGTCTGAATCGTTTCAGAATTTCCGGCCGCAATACTTCCCGGGGATTTTGCAGCAGGCCGGTAGCCCACACCACGAAATTTCGCGGAACCGTGATGCGCACATCATAATCGGAAAAATCGTTGTAAAATTCCTGAATCCCACTGTAGTCCAGACGATCCCAACCGTCGATATCATCGTAAACAGCCATTTGCGGATACCAGAGCCCAACAAAAAACGAAGTGGTATCGTACGTTCCCATACGAATGTTGGATTTGTGCGGCAATACAAGTTGCCATTTCAGCTCAAGAGTGACCCGCCCTTTGGGCGGAACCGGACGTTTCGGATACAAAAACAAGTTGGTTCCGTAGCGACGCATTCCTTTCCCGGAGGCTGCCATCCGTAAAGTGTCCTGGTCAATGCGCAAAAAGTCGATGGATACTCCATCCGTTAAATCTGCTGTAGAAATCGGCCAATCGCGTAAATTGCCCTTCTTGTACAAATCCTGGTACAAACGCAAAATAAGCTGATGCAATGTGTCGGGGCTTTCATTAAAATAGACGATCGTCTCATGTCCCTGAAGGGTGCGTGTGTCGGGAAATATTTTTGCCCGAATGGTGTATTCTGCGTGGTTCTGCCAATAGTTGCTTCCCGGGGTGCCGTCGTACGAACGTGTTTGTCGCTCATAGGCCTTGCGCACATTAAGCGGAATAAAGATGCTTTGAGCCATGCTTGTGCCAGCGAAAAGCGCAAGAACAAGGAGTGCGGTGAAAAAGGAGTACTTCATTGTCGTCTCCTGCGTGAATAAATTTTAATACGGATGGAGTATAATTTATTTTTCCATAATGCGCAAGGCATTCGACGAAACAAATGCAACCCCGCACATACGCTTAAAGCGTAAACACAATTGTAATCCGGTGACGAAAATGATCGCGCTTGACCAAATTAAGGCGGGAGAGTGCATCCGTGGTGTCGGGAGAAAAGGACAAATACTGAAGCTGATAACCTGCTATCCACCGTTTGTGCTTCCAATGAATTCCTCCGCCCACCATAAGCAACGGTGCGGGCAAGTTAACATCCATGTCAAAAATTTCATAACGCTGACTATGGGCAACAAATAAATGCGCCCACCAATAGCGCTTTAGGGGCATAATGCCTTTAAGAAAAATTAGCGTGTCTTTTATCCCGCTCCATTGGCTTATACGAATTCCTCCATTGATCCAATATTTTTGCCAATGAAAAGTGGCTCCCAAATTCAAATAACGTGTCCACGAGGCCTGCGCTACATCTTGTCCGTTTACGTACATTTTTAGTTGATTGGCGAATACATTCAAACAAAGCAAATCGCCAAGTTTCTGGCGCAAACCGGCGTCAATCGTTACGACGTGATCATGTCCGGAATAGCTTTGCCCGCCCACGTCTAAAATCGTCTTTACCTGATGCAGGTTAATGCGGACGGCGAAATTCAGTCCAAAAGACGAGCGTAAAACCAATGTGGGAGAAATAATGTTGGAAATTTCTTTGAACGAGGCCAATGGAGTCCGGGCGGAGGCCGCTTCTTTTGTTTCTTTGCTTCGCCGCGCATAGTTCAGCGCAAAACCCAGCCTGCCGGAACCGTACGTTGTCCTGAGTTCATAAATTTCATTGGAGATTTTCATCTTTCTTGGCAAATTCTGCCAAACGGTCTCGGATTTCAAATCGTACGTTTCATAGTAAATGCTTGCTTCGGTCAAAATTCCATCCGAAACTTGCGCGGGATTGTGGTTCCATTGGTGAAGGCTTAAACCGGCCTCCTGCGGAAAGGCATTCAAAAGCATCATCGGCGGCCAAAGTCGAACACTTGGCTCGCTTTTTGCCACAATTTGGAGTGTGTCGGTGTGCATCGTGTTTGCATGACGTGCCCATAAAATGACGGGCAGGCCGATCAGGCCCACAAGCCATAGCACAAAAAAACGTCTGTGCCCATTCATTTGCTTTTTCCCAAAAATGTCTTGCGTACAATTTACGCAATTTTTCAATTGGGTGGAAAGGAAATGACGTGCTGCTTTTGGGCAACCGTTTTAACGGTTTTTCGCGGGGATGAACTTTAGGGCGGCAGAATTGATGCAGTAGCGCAACCCCGTGGGAGGCGGGCCGTCTTTGAAAACATGGCCAAGGTGTGCGCCGCAGGTTTTGCACAAAATTTCGCTGCGAACCATGCCCAGGCTGGTATCGGTTTGCAAAACAACTTTTTGCTTATCAAGCACATCGTAAAAACTGGGCCAACCGCTTCCCGAATGGTACTTGGTTTCCGAAGTAAACAGTGGTGTGCCGCAGGCAACGCAAACATAGGTGCCCTTTTCCCAAAAATCGTAGTACTTTCCGGTAAAAGGACGCTCCGTTCCCTTCTTGCGGGTTACGTAAAACGATTCCGGCGTAAGGCAACTTTGCCATTCCGCATCCGTTTTAAAAACCTTGTGTGGTTTTGCGGTTTTTTTCTTCATCACGTCTTGTCCCGTTCCGGTGGAAATGGATAGGGCCAACAGCATCAAAAGCAGCAACCCTGTCATCATGGGTAATCTCATAATACATCCTTTTTAAGTACCAACGAAATGCCCATGACAAATATTTCATCCTGCTTTAACTGCTGCTTTTCAAGCAACCGAATTGAACAAAGACAGAAAGCCATCAATGGTTTGCAGCGTTCCAGACCGAATGATAAGTTTCGGGGTCCTACGGCCTGCTATCGTGAAGTCCCTGCCGGTTATTCCGGTTTGCCGACGATATCACCCGTAATCAAAAGGCGTAACACCGGCTTCCTGGGATCATCGGAAAATACACGAACCGTTTTCTGGAAATGTCCCCTGTGGCCCGCCGTGCCAAAGGTTACTTTAACGCGTGCGCTATCGCCCGGGGCAATAACTCCTGAACTCAGGAGGGCTGCCGTACAACCTCAGCCGCTTTTTAAGCGCAAAATGTGGAGCGAATCGTTGCCTACATTGTGCAAAACAAAGGTGTGTACCAAAACCGTGTCATCCGGGACTTTTCCAAAGGCATGGGTTCTTTCCGTCACAAAAATCTGAGGCTGGGAAGACTGCTCAGAAATATTTTGAGCAATAACAACACCACTTCCCAGCAGTACAATCAATACCCATCTTATGCTCCGGAATATTTTTTCCCGTTTCATGGAATTTCCTTTCATCTCCTCGAAACTTTTACTTTATTTTAAGAAATTTTTCACGCTTTGTCGAGAATTTTCCGAAAAAAACTCTCGTTTTGTTTTATCGGGGGGAAAGCGCTCAAGCTCTGCATTTGCGCCGGGACATCCATTGCCGGAATAGTGTAGCGCGATTTTTAAATCGCGCTACCCCAGGGCAACCCCACGCCCTCGAAAGACGGAAACCGGCTTGGTAATTCCACGTTTGCAGCTTCGAACTCCCGCTGTTTAATTTGCAACCCGTCCCCGCTTTTCATTCATTCGTCCAACGTTTAATTGCTTTTTTATTTTCAACATTTGAACCATCCTTACGATAATAATAATTCGCAAAAGGGTTTCTTTTAAAGCAATTCCTGTTTATTTTAGAAAAAGCAGTTAAAACTCTGGAGGAACGATGGGCATAAAATTTAGCGAACTGGTGGTTGAAGGTCCCTTTACCATGGTAAAAGGCCTTTTGCTGGGCTTTCTGGGATGCCACAAACCGGACGGCAAATACTTCTTTCACCGCAAAGAAAATATTCGTCGCGATACGTTAAAAGAATTTTTAAAAGAATTGTTTGAGCTGGAAAACTACGTTCATTTTTGTCTGGAAGACGATCTGGTAGAACCGTTCAAAGAAGCCGTTAAGCTCTACACGGAAAAAACCGGCTACAAAATAAAATCGCTTAAACCTATTAAGGGAGGTGAATTCTCTTTTGCCGCAGAGTTCTTCGATCGCAAGCTGGCCGATGAGTTTCGCCAAACGATTGAAAATTTGCCGGAAGGCGTAAAAATGGAACGTTTTTATCCCTCAGAGCAGGTTAACGAGGATGGCAAAGGTATCGAGGTGTATGCCCCGTTGCATGAATACATTTTCCGGGCAAAAGGAACCGTCTCTGGTGATTTTGAAGGCATCATGGACCTGTACATTAAAATCAAGAAAAGTGATTTTAGTGATTTTGTAATTCTTACGCCCATTCAACTACAGTTCTAATTAAAAAGGCCTCTTTAAAGAGGCCTTTTTCTTTTCGACTTTTTAATTTTTCATCTTCTTTAATTCTTCGATCATTCTCGGCACCACCTCAAATAAATCGGCCACAATGCCGTAATCGGCTACCTTAAAAATAGGCGCTTCGGGATCTTTGTTTATGGCCACAATGTATTTGGACGATGACATCCCGGCCAGATGCTGAATGGCGCCGGAAATCCCGATGGC
>CAYXUS010000085.1:0-11351 GCA_964468415.1 uncultured Caldithrix sp. | reverse complement strand
CACCAATTCGTGGCCAATCACATGATCGGTTTCTTTTAGAGGCCCGGCAAAAGGCAAAACAACACGACGTTTCAATGCTTCGGTCACCCCACCGGTGCCTTCGCCGATTTGTCCTTCGATGACGTTGGTCTGTTCGAATTGCGGCGGGCAGGAATAAATAATCAGCGCCTGTCGTCCGCTCAAGCGGTGGTCCAACATCCTGGCGTGCCGGGCATACCAGCGCTCGGCCATACGAGCCGCATCCGGAATAAGCTGCTCTTCTTCCGGGTAAAAATAGATGTCAAAATGATCGGTTTTAAAAATTTTGAACTTGAAATCTTCGTATTTCACCTTGTTCTGGCCGAAATACTGTGCCGAACTTACCGAGATCAGAAAAAAAGAAAGAAAAATAATCCGGGCAAAATAATTCCGTTTCATAAACCCCTTCCTTTTTGTTTTCTCGGTTCCTGTTCATGCCGAAAAAAAGCATTTTCATTTGAGAAAAAGCATCGCGCCCTGAAGGCATTCCCGTTTTGTCATCAAAAGATAAAAATATTTCCCACTGGGCCATTGTGCAGCATCCCAGGTAACCGAGTGCCAGCCTTTTTCCTGATGCGCATTAAGAAGAGTCACCAGCTTTTCTCCCAAGACGTTAAAAATCGTCAATTTTACCTGAGCAGGCCGTGGCAAATAAAACCGGATCCGGGTTTGCTCGTTAAAAGGGTTGGGGAAATTGGCCAGGCGGAGCGAAGTGCTACCAGACAAAGAGCTTGCCTGCATTCCGGTAAAATCCGAAAGTTGATGCCAGGTAGCCTTTAACATGGAATGCATGGCGTAAAGATGCTTTAAATGATCCTCCGCGGTGTCGCCCCAATATCCCCGCAAGTGAAAAAAACCGCTGTCACAGCGCGAATACATGCTTCCTATTTCATCGTGAATGCTTACAGAACGACGCGTTAAGCCCAATTGTTCCAGAAGGTAGTCGGCCGTTTGCGTGGTGCTCTGGTAGCCGCTGGTGGCAATGCTGGAATGCGTCAAACGAAAAATCTTTTCTTTTTTTACGGCCAGCCGGGCAAAGCGGACAAAATCGCTCATTTGAATTTTCATCAGGTCGCTGTTATCGCTGGCATGCAATCCGTCGGCCAAATGGATGGCACGAATTTCCTGAAAATAGGCATCGGTTTTGAGTATTTCCCGTAAACCGGCGTAGCCTGCGCTAAAGGATGTAACGATCAAAAAGCGGAGACTGGCACTATCCGGTACAATGGCATGTGTTTTTAAGGACCGATCGATTTTTTGCAGAATTTCCCGAAAGCGGGCTTTTTCGCTAAAATAGGTTTGGTAGGAGCCGGAAAAGGCACCAAGATGAATGTTGAACAAAACCGCATTTGCTTTGGCTTTGTACAATTCATTCTCGGCCGCCCAGGTTGCACTGTGCAAATGAAAGACCAAATCGTAACTTCCACCTTCCGAATGAAAATAGTCGGGCACAAAAAGTTGGGCGAATTGTCCGTTGGACGCGTCCAGCTGCAACGTATCGGTAAAGTTAAAGCGCCGCCCCTGGGCCACACTCTGGGTTTTTCCGCAGGACAAAAGCGCAAGGAGCAATGTCAGCACCAAAACATAACGCACGGAGAATTACCTTTTTATTAATTTTCCCGGCAAGCGCACTCAAATTTAATGCGCTTCCAGCCAGTTTTCACCTATGCCCCAATCAACCACCAGCGGTACTCTTAATTGCTGGGCGTTTTCCATGATTTCTTTTACTTTCAGCGCAAAGGCTTCGGCTTGAGATTTGGCCACTTCGAAGACAAGTTCATCGTGTACCTGCAAAAGCATGTTTGCTGCTGCCCCGTTGTCTTCGATGTATCGCTGTACTTCGATCATTGCTTTTTTGATGAGGTCGGCAGCGGAGCCCTGAATGGGGGTGTTAATGGCCGTGCGTTCGGCAAATTCGCGAATATTACGATTGGAGTTGCGAATTTCGGGCAGGTAGCGACGTCGTCCCATCATGGTTTCCACATAGCCGTGCTCGCGTGCAAAATCGATCATTTTGCGCATGAATTCGCCCACTTTGGGGTAGGTGGCAAAATAATCGGCGATAAATTCCTGGGCTTCTTCGTTACTAATGCCAAGGCGGGAAGCCAGGCCGTAAGGGCTCATGCCGTAAATAATACCGAAATTAATTTCTTTGGCTTTACGCCGATGATCGGGCGTTACTTCGTCCACGGGAATGTTAAAAATCAGTGCAGCCGTTGCGGCATGAATATCTTTATTTTTTTTGAAATTTTCGATCATGGTTTCGTCGCCGGAAAGATGGGCCATAATGCGCAATTCGATTTGCGAATAGTCGGCACTCAGGATTACGTAATCCGGCTGGGAGGGAATAAAGGCCCGGCGGATTTCCTTCCCCAAGTCGGTGCGAATCGGGATGTTTTGCAAATTGGGATTGCTGGAAGAAAGCCTGCCGGTGGCCGTGACCGTTTGATTATACGAGGTGTGAATTTTACCTGTTTTGGGGTGGATCAATTTGGGCAAAGCGTCGATGTAGGTGTTTTTCAGTTTTATGAGTTTCCGAAATTCCATGATGGCAGCCACTACCGGATGCGCCATGTAACGTTCCAAAGTTTTTTCCGAAGTGGAATATTGGCCGGTTTTTGTCCGCGATGGTTTACGCACGCCCAATTCTTTGTGAATTTGCAATTTGTCAAACAGAATGGCGCCCAACTGCTGCGGAGAATTCAGATTGAATTCTTCACCGGCTTTTTCAAAAACGCTTTTTTCCAGCGCTTTGATTTTTTCTTCCAACTGGCGGGAAAGATCGTTCAACAAAGCTTGGTCAATTTTCACACCGTTTTGTTCCATACGCATCAGCACGTAGGTCAGGGGCATTTCCAGTTCGTAGAACAAACGATCCATTCCATGCCGTTTCAGTTCGTCTTTCAAAATTGCGTACAAACGGAAGGTAATGTCGGAATCTTCGCAGGCGTATTCGTAAACAAATTCGGCGGGCAGGTCGGTCATTTTTTTCTGTTTTTTGCCTTTTTTTCCGATAATTTCTTCGATATGAATCATTTCGTAATTCAGATATTCTTCGGCCAGTTTGTCCAGCCCGTGTTGATTGGAGGGATTAAGCAGGTACGAGGCAATCATGGTATCGAAGTACAGGTTTTTTACGGGAACACCGTGTTGTTCCATGATCAGGGCGTCGTATTTGATGTTCTGACCGATTTTGCGTACCGTTTCGTCATTAAAAACGGAGCGAAGCTTTTCCAACACAACCTTGCGCGTTAGTCCCCCGGTCTGATGTTTAACGGAAATGTAGGAAGCCTTGCCTTTTTCCCAGCTTAACGAAATACCGGCAATTTCCGCATCCAAAAAATTTAATGAACTGGTCTCCAGATCGAACACAAATTGTTTTTGGGCTTTTAATTGACGAATAAGTTCATCCAGCTTTTGAATGTCATCCACCAAAAAATATTCTACTTTTGTGCGGTCGTGCTTTTTGAATTCAATGCCCGATTCTCCCCTGCTCATGGCCGCCATGCGGTTGTAGATCGTGCGAAATTCCAGTTCTTTCAAAACAGGGCCCACTTTTTCCATGTCCCACATGCGAAATTTCAAGTCGTCCAGAGAAACATCGATGGGAACGTTGGTGTCGATGGTGGTCAGCTTACGGGCCAGCGCAATTTGATCTTTGTGTTCCAAAAGCTTTTCACGCAGCGACTCTTTGATTTCATCGATGTGGGCAAAAATTCCTTCGATGCTACCGTAAGCGTTGAGTAGTTTGGCGGCAGTAATTTCTCCTACTTTGGGTACACCGGGAATGTTGTCGGACTTATCGCCCATTAATGCCAACCAGTCAATGATTTGCTCCGGCTGAACCTTAAACTTTTCTTTGACTTTCTCCCGGTCCAATATCTCCGGCTCATCTTTTTTGGGCATGTTGTACAAAAAGACATGCCCATTCACCAATTGTGCCATGTCTTTGTCGCCGGAAACGATGAAGACATCTACTCCTTCTTTGCCAAATTTTTTGGCTAACGTACCAATGATATCATCGGCCTCATATCCTTCTTTTTCCAGAATGGGAAAATTGGCTGCCTTGAGCGTTTCGACCAGCCGGGGAAACTGTGCCGCCATTTCTTCGGGCATTTTTTCCCGGGTAGCTTTGTATTCTTCGTAGATTTTGTGCCGGAAGGTGGGCTCTTTGGTGTCAAAAACAATGGCCAGATATTCCGGATGTTCGGTTTCGATTAGCTTTAGCAGAACATTCAAAAAGCCAAACGTGGCCGATGTATTTTCACCTTTGGAGTTGATCAGCGGGTTGCGACTAAAAGCAAAATAGCTGCGATAATACAACGCCGAACCGTCGATCAAAAATAATTTTTTGTTCATAATTTACTTCCCTTTTGACTCATCGTAAAAGAATGTACAAATTATTTGGATTTTTGTAAATGTTTTTGCATTGATGCAATTTTTCAACCCTTGTCTTTCCGGACAGTAAAAATTTTGGTAATGTGTGGAAATTTGGGAGTTTTGGCCTTTCTTTCAAACCATCCGTCAATGAGGCGCCTGGCCGCGTAATTTTGCTTTGAACCGCAGCGGAGATTTTCTTGTGGTTGCCAACCAGAAAAGTAAAAATTTAGTGGTTTTCAAACGCAATGCCCAAAGCGGGTTGCTGCGCAAAATGGCCATCGTTCAGTTTGCGCCCTGATTTATGGTATGCTTTTCGTTTGCACCCTTATTAAAAGGCATTGAAATGCCTGACGTGCGGGCGTTAGCCTTTTTCGCCATGGCGCTGCCGTAGCACTTTGGCTACTTTGTTCAGGCTTAAATCGCGGGCATGAAGCAACACCAAAAGGTGGTACAGCAAATCGGCCGATTCTTCCAGCAGACGTTCGTCGCTTCCGGCAACGCCGTCGATGACCACCTCGGTGGCCTCTTCGCCGACCTTTTGGGCGATTTTTTTCAGGCCCTTGGCAAACAGACTTGCCGTGTACGAATTACCGGAAGGATGCTGTTTGCGATTTTCAATTATTTGTTCCAGTTCTTGCAAAAACCACAGGTGCGAACGATTTTCTTCTGCAAAGCAGGTGTCGGTACCCAGATGACACACCGGCCCGGTGGGAATGGCTTTGACCAGCAAGGTATCGTGATCGCAATCTTCCAGGATTTCGACCAGTTTCAAATAATTACCGGAGGTTTCCCCTTTGGTCCACAACGTTTGCCGTGAACGGCTGAAAAAAGTAACCAAACCGCTTTCTTTGGTTTTTTTAAGCGCTTCTTCGTTCATGTAGCCCAGCATAAGCACGGTTTTGCTGCGGGCATCCTGCACGATGGCCGGAATCAGGCCGTTATTTTTCTTAAAATCCAAGTTCATAATCGCACCGTGATGTTTTTTTGTTTTAAGTATTGTTTTAGTTCGGGAATGGAAATTTCACCGAAATGAAAAATGCTGGCTGCCAGAGCGGCATCGGCTTTTCCTTCCCTAAAAATGTTCACGAAATGTTCTTTTTTTCCGGCGCCGCCCGAGGCGATTACCGGAACGTGCACCGCTTCGGAAATCATGCGGGTCAATTCTACGGCAAAACCGTTTTTGGTTCCGTCGTGATCCATCGAGGTAAGCAAAATTTCGCCGGCACCGCGTTCCACGCCTTCTTTGGCCCATTGTAAAGCTTTGCGTTCGGTGGGTGTGCGTCCGCCATCTACCACCACGGTCCAGTCATCGTTAAGATGTTTGGCATCAATGGCCAAAACTACGCATTGGCTACCGAAATGTTTGGCCAAGCGCTCGATGAGCTGCGGATTGCGCACGGCTGCGGAATTGATGCTTACCTTGTCCGCACCGGCTTCCAATAAAAGGCGTACGTCCTCTTCCGTTTTAATGCCGCCACCCACGGTAAAGGGGATGTTCAAATTTCGGGCAACTTTTTTAACGAGACCGACAAAAGCGTTCCGTCCTTCCACCGTGGCTGTGATGTCCAGATAGACGAGTTCGTCGGCGCCCTGTTCGGCATAGGCTTTACCCAACTCCACGGGGTCACCTGCCTGGCGCAGTTGCACGAAATTTATTCCCTTAACGGTTTGTCCGTCTTTGACATCCAGACAGGGAATGATGCGTTTGGTGATCATGGGCATCCTTTGCTTTTGTTGCATCGTTAAATGGTTGAATTGGAATTTTATTACCGTTCCAACCTGAAGAGTGGCTTTGTAATTTTCCGTTTTTAACATCGCAGGCCGCGGGTCTACCTGTTCAACGCGTTTTTTCCCGAAGCTCTTCCAGAGAAATCTTCCCTTCGTAAAAGGCCTTGCCAAAAATCACGCCGTCCACACCGAGGGTCTGTAAACGATTTAAATCGTTTTTCTGGCGCACTCCCCCGCTGGCGATCAATTGCAATTGCGAAAACTGGCGGCGCAGCTCGGCATACAATTCGAAATTCGGCCCTTGCAACATGCCGTCTCTGGAAACGTCTGTGCAAATGACGGTTTGAATGCCAAACGGCAAATACGAACGAATGAATTCGACAATGGACCATGCGGATTGTTGCTGCCAGCCGTGAATGGCGATATGTCCGTCTTTAACATCTGCTCCCAGAATGATGCGCTGGGCAGAGAATCGGGTAAGCCAATCGTGCACTACTTCCGGTTGTTTGACGGCAATGCTTCCGGCGGTTACCATATCTGCACCGGCGGCAAAGGCGCTTTGCAAGTCCTGCAGGGATGCGATGCCGCCGCCGAAATCCACAATAAGATCGGTTTGGCGTTTGATGCGTTCCAGTACGGCCAGATTCACCGGTTTGCGCTGCCGCGCTCCATCGAGATCGACCAGATGCAGCCGCCGCAGTCCGGCCTGTTCGAAGATTTTAGCCTGCTGCACGGGATCGCTGTGGTAGACCTTCTTTTTGCGATAATCGCCCTGTGTGAGCCGCACGCACTGTCCGTCGATCAGATCAATGGCCGGAATGTATTCGATTTTTTTCATTTTTTTCGACAATCATGTAATTTTATTCAAATCAGCGCAGAATTTAAGGTGTAACGGGCGAAATTGCAAAAAGAGTGTAGCGCTGCAGAGAAGAAGCGTTAAGCGGCGGAGTACGTGGTTAGTAGTTGGGAAACCGTTTAAACGGTTTTCGACTCCGCTTGCGCAGTCCGCCGCATGAAAAAACCGCTTAAGCGGTTTCGTGACAGGATGAAAGCCACCGTATTAAAATCCGGTGCAGCAAAAGAAAACCATTAAAATGGTTCCAGCACAGCGCTTTCCCCACGCTCATTAATGCCTGCCGTCAAATCTCTCCTCCACCACCCTAAGTAAATCCCATTTACTTTTTTCTACCGTTCGGTCTAATTGTTCGACCGGTAGTTCAGGAAATTCCGCAGAATTTTCTCACCTGTTTTTCCGCTCTTTTCCGGGTGGAATTGTACGGCAAAATAATTGTCGCGTTGCAAAGCAGCAGAAAAAGGCACGATGTAGTTAGCGCGGGCAATGGTAAATTCCGACAATTCGGCAAAAAAACTGTGCACAAAATAGACGTAACTCTCTTCCGCAACGCCTTCGAACAACGGCCCGTGCAGATGATCGATGCTATTCCAGCCCATGTGCGGCACCTTGTCTTCGGGCGGAAATTTGCGCACGGTCACCGGAAAAACACCCAGCCCCAGAGTGTCGTTTTCTTCGGAATGGGAACACAAAAGCTGCAAACCCAAACAAATGCCCAGCACCGGTTGCTGCAAACGCAGCAACACCTCGTCCAGCCCGCGGGTGCGCAAATAGCTCATGGCCGTGCTGGCCTCGCCCACCCCGGGAAAAATCACCCGATCGGCCGAGAGCAGCGCCTGAGGATCGTCGGTGACCAAAGGCTCCACGCCCAAACGATTGAGCGCCAGCCGCACCGAGTGAATATTGCCCGCATTGTATTTAACAATGGCTACCTTCATGAAAGCTCCTTACTCTGATCACAGCCGTGCGAAAACCGTTGAAACGGCTCCCGCCACCGTGTTGTTTTCTACCCATCCGCTTACAAAACGCCTTTAGTGCTGGGAATACTTTGATCGTCAACTTCCCGCCGCACCGCCCGACGCAATGCGCGCCCCACGGCCTTAAAAACCGCCTCGATTTTGTGGTGTTCGTTTTGGCCTTCTACTTTAACGTGCAAAGCGCAGCGCGCGCCCTCAACGAACGATTTGAAAAAGTGTTCGAACAGTTCCGTGGGCATGTCGCCGATTTTTTCCCGCCCGAATTCCGCCTGCCAAACCAGCGTGCTGCGTCCGCAAAAATCGATAGCCACCGTAGCCAGACTTTCGTCCATAGGCAGCACAAAACCGTAACGCGTAACCCCGCGCATATCGTCCAAAGCCCGATGCAAGGCCTGACCCAACACAATGGCCGTGTCTTCCACCAAATGGTGCTCATCCACATGCAAATCGCCCTGCAATTGCCCCTGCAAATCGAATCCCGCGTGGCGCACCAGCAGTTCCAGCATGTGATCGAAAAAGCCGATGCCGGAATGCACGTCAAAGCGTCCCTGTCCGTCCAAATTGAGCGTCAAATCGATTTGTGTTTCTCTGGTATGCCGCTGCAATCGGATTATCCGACGCTTCAACTTTAAAAAGCGGTAAATTTCGCGCCAGTCGGTTGTAGTCAATGCCGCCTGTGGATGAGGCGTTTCGGCAATCAGGATGGCCTGTGCGCCCAAATTCCGCGCCAGTTGCACATCGCTTTCGCGATCGCCGATGACAAACGACTGCGCCAGATCGTACGATCCGTCCAGGTAATGTTGCAAAAGACCGGTGCGCGGCTTACGGGTAGGCGCATTTTCATGGGGGAAACTACGGTCGATTAAAATGTCCTTGAATCGAATACCTTCGGCGGCCAGCGTGCGCAGCAATAAATTTTGCACGGGCCAAAAAGTGGCCTCGGGAAAGCTCTCCGTGCCCAAACCGTCCTGATTGCTGACCATGACCAGATCAAAATCCAGTTCCCGGGCAATGCGTCCTAACGAGCAAATGACATGGGGCAAAAATTCCATCTTTTCCACAGAATCGATTTGCTCGTCGGGCGGTTCCTTTAACAACGTGCCGTCCCGATCGATGAACAAAACTTTTTTCATGCTTTTCCTTTCCATTTGCATTTCGGAAATTCAATCGTCAATCGTTACCGATTAAATTAATTCGCAATTCTCTCTCGGACGCGGAGTCACGCGGCAACCAGTGGCCTTTTCCCTTTTTCCTTTTTCATCCCGCTTGTGCAGATCAGTGGCCGGGGAAAGTTGAATGGTTATTTGTTGAATTGTGCCACCACGAAGTGGTAGGCATCCCTTCGGGATTGAATGGTTCAGGGTGCAGCTTCATTTTGCGCGCAGATCACGCGGATTGGCGCAGATTTTTTTCTGCGAATATCTGCGGAATCTGCGCGAGAATTCCTGGTTGAATGGCGCGATCGGAAGAGGAAGGTTATGGGTTAAAAGTCAAGCCCTGCCAAAAAAGCCATCCCTAAGGGATAAAAGTAAATAAAACGATCATCGAAAAAAATCTTCCCTACATGTTCTGCGTGCTGGATTTTAATCTATTTATTTGTAAATTTTAGTAAAGCGTCTTACCACTAAACACAAAAGGGTACAAAATGTTATTTCGTGTGTTTTTCTTATTGCTTTTGCTTGGCAGCCTTTCGGCACAGGATTTAGCAAAAATGCGGCTCATCGGTAAGCCCTATAAATCACCCGATGAATTTGTAGCCAAACGCGACGTAAACGGCCGGTATTGTGCGGGTATTAAAGTAATTTCCGATATGGACGGCTTCCGTTATCAGGCTTACAACGGCGTGGTGGCCGTGGATGATGAACCCGGGCAGGATCTGGTCTATCTCCAGCCGGATGAGCGGGTACTTGAAATTTACCATAGCGGCTACCAACCCTTAAAGCTCATTCTTTCCGAGCAAGGCATCCACATCGGTCCGCGGCAGGTGTGGGTGATTAAGATCGGCGGGCAGGCTAAAACAGGAAACATCCTGCCGGTAACCTTTTTAGTTGAACCCAAAGAGGCGCAAATTACAGTGGACGGCAAAACGGCGCAAAGCGGTAAACCCATTGATTTGAGCACCGGCAAACACCAATTAAAAATTGTCAAGCAAGGATACCGCAGTATTGAAACGACAATACAGGTAGATAAGGCGCATGTATTATTTTCTTACCGCATGCAGGAATTGCAGCCTGTAGGCGTGGAAATACGTTCCGATCCGCAGGGAGCACAAATTTTAATAAACGACATGCCCAAAGGACAGACGAACCGCGGGTTATGGCTAATGCCGGGCCTGTATCAGTTAAAGCTGCAACTTCCCGGCTATGTTGAAGTTTCACGCAGTATTACCGTAAAAGAACAGGGCAATAATACTTTTTCCTTTACCCTGCAAAAGAACAGCGGCCTTTTGCAAATAACGGTGCATCCTGCGGATGCCCGCATATTGATCAATAAAGAAGACTACAGCGGCAAAAATCGCATAGAATTAGCGCCCGGAAGCTATAAAATAGAAATCAATAAAGCAGGTTATTACGGGCAAAGCGAATTAATTAGCATTGGACGCGGTCAAACGATTACAAGACAATATGATTTAAAACCCAAAAGCGGAAGCTTGCGCTTTAGTGTACAGCCACTGGAGGCCAAAGTTGTTTTAAAAAAGAACGGCAGAGTCGTGAAAAGCTGGAAGGGATTAAAATATTTACAAAATTTAGCGGTAGGAAATTATGAATTGGAAATTAGCGCAGAAAGCTATCACCCGCAGCAGAAAGAAATTGAGATTAGAGCGCAAAAGACAACCAATGTGGATGTTGTTTTGAGCAGAAAACAAAAGGCAAAGCATGTCCGGAGCTTTACAAAAAGTGGCAGCATTGAGATGGTTTACGTTAAAGGCGGTACGTTTCAAATGGGCTGCACCAGCGAACAGAGCGATTGCGATTCCGATGAAAAACCGGTGCACACGGTAACGGTGCACAGTTTTTACATGGGCAAATATGAGGTAACCAACGCGCAGGTGGTGGATGTGTTTAACTGGGCTTTGGCGCAGGGCAAGATCACGGCCAGTAGCTCAACGGTAAAGAACACGGAAGGCGATCAACAGGAACTTTTGGATTTGGATGATTCGGGTTGTCAAATCAGCTACAACGGCAGTCAGTTGGTGGTGGACAGCGGCAAAGAGAATTATCCGGTGATTGAAATAAGCTGGTACGGCGCCGTGGCCTTTTGTAATTATTTGAGTGAGCGCGAAGGATTGACCCCGGTGTATGATTTGAACAATTGGACGGCCAACTGGAATGCCAACGGTTACCGCTTACCCACGGAAGCGGAGTGGGAATATGCGGCCAAAGGCGGCGCCAACG
>CAYXUS010000084.1:0-9179 GCA_964468415.1 uncultured Caldithrix sp. | reverse complement strand
GCATGGCATCGACGGTGATGGCATTCCAGTAAAGAATGCCCGGTCGGCTGCTCATGGCCAAAGCGTGCATTTTAAGGCAACTGTGCTCGCTCAGCTCGCCCAGTTTCTGGAAGTCTTTCTGGCGAATTGCCTGGCGCATTTCCTGTAAGTCGGCCGGTTGTCCCTCGATCCAGGCCCGGTAATAGGGCGATGTTTCCCGGGAACGATTCATGCCCTCGGTCGAACCGATTTTTTTGGGTCGGGCCGAGGTAATGCCGATTAAAAGACGCAAATCCCAATAATCGGGCGGGGCCAGAGGCTCGGCGAAGGCGTCGCTGCCATCGGGCAGTTGTCCGCTGTGCATTTCGACCAGTCCTCCAAAGATGGAACGCGCAGCCGAACCCGATCCCTGCCGGGCCAAAACCGACCATTCTCTGGGCGAAAACTTTAACCCCAACGCCTCGCTCGCGGCCACCGCCAGGGCGGCAAATCCTGAAGCCGAGGAGGCCAGCCCGGCGGCCGTCGGAAAATTGTTTACGCTGTGCACCCGGGCCCTGAGATTTGTTTTTTTCAGAGAACGAATTAAATCCAGAAATCGAGAAATACGCTGCAATTCGGCTTCTGTAGCCTGTCGATTGTTCAGAACCAGTTCGTCCCGGGAGCGTTCCGGGGAAAAGATGACTTCGGTTTCCGTCCACAAGGCATTCAGCGTAAGCGAAATGGAACCGACCGCAGGAATATTCAATCGTTCGTCCCGTTTGCCCCAGTATTTGATGAGCGCAATGTTGGCATGTGCCCGTACTTTTGCTTGCATTTTCTCTCCGTTTCGTTAACCTTTGAAATATAACGAAAAATGGCATGCGATTCAGCTTTTCCTCGCCATTCGGGTTGCCCGTCCGGAGGAATGATTTCCATTTGAAAAAACCGGCCCATTGTCATAGATTTGTTTATTAAACGAAACAGGGAATTTCATATGCTTGAAAAGAAAATTATTGTGGTGGGCGATCGCGTTCTGATTCGCCCGGACGAATCGCGCAATAAAACTTCCCACGGTTTGTACCTGCCGCAGGGCGTGGAGGAAAAGGAAAAGGTACAGGCCGGATTTGTAGAAAAAGTGGGACCGGGCTACCCCCTGCCCGAACCGACCAACGCCGACGAGCCCTGGGAAGAAAAACGCAATGAGCCCAAATATTTGCCGTTGCAGGCCGAAGAAGGCGACTACGCCATTTTCATGCGCAAGGCAGCCATCGAGGTAGAAATAGACGGACAAAAATACGTGATCGTACCGCAATCGGCCATTCTTTTGCTTATTCGCGAAGAATTGATGCCACCCGCAGATCCCGATCTGGAAGGCGAATGAGCGTGAGGTACCAACACACTTACAAACCGCACGAAAACGTGTGCCAAATTAAGCCGGGAGGCAGAGCCGGACGATGATGGGCAAAGATCATTTATACCTGAATTTTGTTGCCGTGGCCCTGGCCTTGCTTGTCTTGATTACCATCGGCATTCTTGGCTTCCATCTCATCGAAGGCTGGAACTGGTTCGACGCCCTGTACATGACCATCATCTCTTTTTCTACGGTGGGCTTTCATGAAGTCAATCCGTTAAGTCATGCCGGGCGTATTTTTACGATTTTTATCATTTTTTCCGGGCTGGTAATTCTGGCGCTACTTTCGGCCAGTGTAACCACCTGGTTTGTCTCGAGCCAAATTTTCACCAAGAGGAAAATTCTGAAAATGAAGAAAAAAATAGCCAATTTGAAAGATCACGTCATCATTTGCGGTGGTGGCGAAACCGCCAAGTCGGTCATCCGCGAATTTCGGCGTTCGGACAAGCCCTTTGTTGTCATCGAACACAAGGCAGAAATTGTGCAGGAACTTAACGAACTTTTTCCCGACATCTTTGTCATTGAGGGCGATGCCACCAAAGACGAAATTCTGGAAGAGGCCAACATTAAAAATGCCCACGGCCTGATTACCACCATGCCCGTCGATGCCGACAACCTTTTCGTAGTGGTTTCGGCCCGGGACCTGAATCCGAATTTAGTCGTAATTTCCCGCGCCGTCGATCCGCACACGGAAAACAAACTGTACAAAGCCGGGGCCAATTACGTTATTGTGCCCAACGTGCTGGAAGGCATGCGCATGGCTGCGGTTATTCTTCGCCCCACGCTGGTCAGCTTTCTGGAAATTATGATGTCGAACACCGATATTTCTCTGCGTTTGGAAGAAATCAACATTCCTCCTAATTCGAGTCTGGTCAATAAAACTTTGCGCGAAGCACAAATTCCTCAGCGCACGGGTTTAATTGTTATCGCTCTCAAACGCGCCAAAGATTCCAAATGGTTTTTTAACCCGGTCTCTTCCACGGTTCTGAATAAGAACGACAAGCTCATTGTGTTGGGCGAAACCGAACGCATCGAAAAATTGTATTCCATTATTCACGAATAGAACGCATGACATTCGATTTTCCCGAAATAAACGGTTCTTTCCGCTTTGAGTGCACCCTTTGCGGTGACTGCTGCACCGGCGATCAGGAAGTTTTGCTGAATCCGTTCGACCTGTACCGTATGGCACGCTTTTTACGCTACCCTTCCACCCGTCAGCTTTTTGCCCAACAATGGGTGGAATTGGTTCCCGATCCCGAACATAGCGTCTGGCGGCCTCGGATTAAGTTCAAAACCCATCCGTTTAAATTTTGTCCTTTCCTGATCAACGAAATGGATGATTCGGGACAATTGAAGGGATTGTGCCAATTGCATCCCGAATTTAAGCCCCTGGTTTGTTTTTTGGCTCCGGTGGGTTGCCGGTACGATGCCAAACGCCGCACGACCCAGTTTCTTCTGGTACCCCCTACCCAAGATTGCCCGGGCATGGAAGCCGGCAAAGAAAACGATTTGCAGGAATATCTTGCGGAATTTGAAGAAGCGCTGCATTTTCAGGAAATGTTTTTTGAAATTTTGCAAGAAGTTAAAGACCTGCTCTTGCCGCCCGAACGTTTTTTGAAAGAGCTGTACGCCTTTCCCACCGATGCCCCGTTTGCCGAGGTTTTTTCCCGCCTGCTTACCTCGTTGCGTAGCCGCCTGAACACTTAGTTCATCTCCGCCTGACTTCACCGCGCTCTTTTGCAACTTCCGCTAATGAACTACGTACATTTCACAAAACGCGGAGGGCAAATCATGAAACAACTCTTTTCCATTCTTGTCTTTTTGTTCATTGCAATTCCCTTTGTTTACATGCTGTTCGATGTAAGCCTGGATATTTCCCGGCGCATTCTCACATTTCTCTCCGCAAAACGTTTTCTTTTGCCGAATGATCTTCGCAGGCTCTTCCGGCTCCGCCAATCGCCGAACGGTAAAAAATTTGGTTTTCCCCAAAGCCGTGCCTACCTTGCCAAAGTTAGGAGGTTCAATGAATCCTAAACAATTTGGCGGATATTTTGCCCTTTATTTTGGTCTGGTACTGGTAGTCGCGGCAATAATTACCTGGTTCTGGAATGTATTTTTCCACGGTCAGGGCAGCATATCCTGGCAGACGGCCTTTACACTGGCCATAATTTTAGGGTTGGTTTTGGCCTGGACCAGAACAAAAAAGTAGCCGCATTGTCCGGGGAAAAAACAGACCCGCCGCGCCTTGCAATGAATGCTCTGTTTGAATAAGTTACGCCCATGTTTACTATTGTCGCTGCTTTAAAAGCGGAGGTTCAACCCATTCTCAATTTTTTAGGAGAAGCGGCCGTTTCATGCCTTGGCGAAGGCACCCTTTATGCCTACGAGCACGTGCATGTGTTGCGGCTGGGCATTGGCGGGCCAAAGGCCAGCGAAACATTGCGCACCTACCTGGGCTGGTACGAACCGGCTTTCATCCTGAACATTGGTTTGGCCGGAGCCTTGCACACATCCCTCTTGCCGCAACAGGTCCTGCGAATTTTGACGGTAGAAAGTGAAGAAACCGCGCAGTCGATTCCTCTTCCCTTTCACGCAAAGCTAAAAGATTTACAACCGGCCCGCTTGCTAACGGTTAACCAGCCGGTTACCGATGAGACACGCCGGGAAAACCTGCTGCACCGTTTTCAGGCCGATTTGGTTGACATGGAAGGTTTTCATCTGGCACGCGTTTGCCGTTCTTACTCTTTACCCTTTTACGCCGTAAAAGCTGTTTCCGATTTTGCAGACAAGGACAGCGCAGCACAACTTCGTTCGCACTACAAAGCATGTGCGCAGCATTTGTTGACAAGCATTCAGCCATTTTTTGAGCCGTGGCCATGAAAGACATTACCCCATTGAACGTTTCGGAAAATCTCTCGGTCATTATTCCCGTTCATAATCGCGAGACGCTCGTGGGCCGAGCCATTGAATCGGTTTTGCAGCAAACCCGTCCGCCACTGGAAATCATCGTGGTGGATGACGGCTCTACCGATGGCACCTTGCGGGTACTGGAACAATACGTACCCCGCATTCGTATTTTGCGCCAACCCCATCGGGGCGTTTCGGCCGCACGGAATTTAGGCATTAGGGAGGCCAAAGGCGCTTGGATTGCCCTGCTGGACAGCGACGACACCTGGTTGCCCCAAAAGCTGGCCATGGCCGAAGAATTTCACCGGGCTCACCCAGAATATCTGATTTTCCAAACCGAAGAAATCTGGATTCGCAACGGACGCCGGGTAAACCCCAAAAAGAAACACCGCAAGTACGGCGGATGGATCTTCCGTCAGGCGCTTCCGTTGTGCATCGTCTCTCCCTCTGCCGTCGTTTTTCACAAAGCGCTGCTGCAAAAAGTGGGGCTGTTCGACGAGAACTTCCCGGTGTGCGAAGATTACGATCTGTGGTTGCGTGTGGCCCGTGTGGCTCCTGTGGGATTGGATTCACGTCCGGGAATCGTCAAATACGGCGGACACGCCGACCAGCTTTCCCGCCAATATTGGGGCATGGATTATTTTCGCATTCTGGCCATGGAAAAACATTTGTCCGACCACTCTTTGCCCGCGGATTTGCGACAAGCGCTGCTTGAAGAAATTCTTTTTAAATTGAATATTCTTCTCACCGGCTACCGCAAACGCGGCAAAACCAATCCCGAGTTGGAAGAAAAATGGCAAAAATATCGAGAGGAGCTAGCCCGGCTAAACAAAAACGAATAAACCGCCTTTTGTTGTCCCCTTCAATAAAACCGAAAGCATCTAATAAAAAATAAGGGGAAGTGGCGAAGAAGGAACGATGAAGGATTATTACAAAATTTTAGGCATTAGCCGTCAGGCAACGCAAAAAGAGATTAAGAATGCCTATCGTTCGTTGGCTAAAAAACACCATCCGGACGCAACGGGCGAAGAAAACGACGAACAATTCAAGGACATTCAGGAAGCATACAGCACGTTGAGCGACCCGGAGAAGCGTTCCGACTACGACGCCTGTTTGGGCGAACGGGTACGCGTACGCATCCGTACATCTTCGCAACGGCGCTATTCCACCGGAAGTGCTTTCTCCCGTCCGGAACCGCTCATCCCACGCGATCCGTTTGCCCGTGGAGGCAATGCCGAGCCTTTTCGTTCTTCCGCATTCGAAGATGCCGACGATTTGTTCGATCGGCTGCGTACCTACCTTTTCCGTCGTTTCTTCCTCGACGATGATGATCTCTGGTTCTAAATTTTACCCCCATTTTCATTCCGTTCCCGTTTCTTTTTAACTGCCATCCTGCTCTTTACTTTTGTACGTCTGTTCTGTCATAATTTCTTTCCGTTGGTAAAAAGAAGACATCCCGCTGTCATTCTGGCAAGCGCACTAAATTCCCCCATGAAAACAAATACCCGTAATTACAATAAAAACAACAAGTAGTACAGGTTTGGCACGCCGTTTGTAATAATAAAAGCGAAAAACGAAAACAAAAAACCAACATAAGGAGGGCGGAAAATGTACATCAGCAGACTTTGGCAATTTGATCCCTGGCGCGAACTGGATCGGATTCACGATGAAATGAATCGTTTGTTTGCCGACGCACTGGGGAGAACCGTAACCAGTACTTACCCGGCTGTGAACATCTGGGTAAAAGATGACAGCACGGTGGTTACGGCGGAATTGCCCGGATTTGACGTTAAAGATTTGGACATCACGGTATTGAACGATGAATTGCGCATTAAAGGTACGCGCAAAAAACCGGATTTCGGGAAAGACGTGCAAATCCATCGTCAGGAATCCGGTGTGGACAGCTTCCAGCGTACCATTCAGTTGCCATACGCCGTGGAAAGCGACAAGGTTGAAGCTAAATTCGAACGAGGTGTGTTGACCATTACTTTACCGCGAGCCGAAGCAGACAAACCTCGGAAAATTAAAGTTTCAACCAAATAAGGTTTGAAAGGAGGTGAGAGATATGGCTGAGAAAAAAACCTTGCAAAAACGTAAAACGCAAGAAATAGAGAAAGTGGAAAGAACCCATGATCGCAAAGTATTTATCCCGGTAGTGGATATTTACGAAACCAATGAAGAGATTATCTTGATGGCCGAAATGCCCGGTGTTGACGAAAAATCGATCGACGTTACACTGGACAACGACGTACTGACCATTCGCGGCAAGGCGATGCCGGCTGTTCCGGAAGGCTACGAACTGGTTTACAGCGAATACGAAGTGGGTGATTTCGAACGTTCGTTCAGCATCAACGAAGCCATTGATGCCGATAAAATCGACGCTCAATACCACAACGGCGTATTAACCGTTCGTTTGCCGAAAGCCGAACCGGTAAAAGCCAAAAAAATCGAGGTTAAAATAAAATAACCTAAAGGGAGGAGGTGAGGATTATGGCCATTCGTGACTTAATCCAGAGAAAAAACGTTCCGGTACGTCGTGAAGATTTTGTCAGCCCGTTCGTTACTTTGCAGAAAGAAATCAACAAAATTTTCGAAGATTTCTTTACCGATCTGGCACCGAGCAAATGGTTCAAAGATGAAGGCGAAACTTTTGTACCAAGCGTAAACGTTAAAGAAAAAGACAAAGAGATCGTAGTAACCGCCGAGCTTCCGGGAATGGATGCCGACGACATTGATATCAGCATTACCGATGATGTGCTGACTTTGCGCGGTGAAAAGAAAGAAGAAAAAGAGGAAAAGGAAGGCGATTACTACTATCACGAACTGAGCTACGGTTCTTTCCATCGGGATATTCCGCTTCCGGCTGAAGTGGAAACGGACAAGGTGGATGCGGAATTCAAGAAGGGTGTGCTGAAAATCCGCTTGCCCAAAAAGCCGGAGGCTCAGCGCAAAGCCAAAAAGATTCAGGTTAAAAGCAAATAAGCGCATAGCAGGAATAGCGAAAACCGGAAAAGGCCGACCGTTCATACTGTCGGCCTTTTCTGTCTAAAATAGTTTGAGCAGGGGAGAAAAAAATCGTACCTTGTAAGCGATGTTCCTAAAGCGGAATGCGAGCAAAGGAAGGAGAATCAAGAAATATGAAAAAAGATTACTATCAAATACTGGGGGTGGATCGCAACGCGACGCAGGATCAGATTCGCAAGGCGTTTCGCAAGTTGGCGGCCAAATACCATCCCGACCGCAACCCGAACGACAAGCACGCGGAAGAGATGTTCAAACAGATCAACGAGGCGCACGAAGTTTTAAGCGATCCGGAAAAGCGCAAGCTGTACGATCGCTACGGTGAGAACTGGAAACAATTCCAGAACGCCGAACAGGCAGCAGGCGCACAGGGAGGCGCACGTCCCGGTGGCGGCTTCGGGAAATCGCACCAATGGGATGACGGCCAGACCTACTACGAATGGTCTTACGACGACATTTTCGGCAAGGGTGCAAGCGGCGGGGCACAGGAAGATATTTTCGAGTCGATTTTCGGCGGCGGATTCAATCCCTTTGGCGAACAGTTCAAAAACGTGTACAAAATGCGCGGTCAGGATGTCAAGGCCGAATTGGTTATTACACTGGACGAAGCGTACCACGGCACAGAGAAAATTTTCCGCATTAACGACCAGACCATTAAGTTGAAAATCAAACCCGGCACCGAAGACGGACAAATTCTGAAATTGAAAGGCAAAGGCGCACCGGGCATTAACGGTGGCCCCAACGGTGACTTGCTGATTACCGTAAAAATTGCCGAACACCCGATTTACAAACGCAAAGGCGCCGATTTGTACGCCGATTTGCCGGTGGATTTGTACACGGCTGTTCTGGGTGGAAAGGTGATGTTTAACACCTTCAAAGGAAAGGTGAAGGTGGACATTCCGGCCGAAAGCCAGAACGGAAAGATCATTCGCCTGAGTGGGTTGGGCATGCCGAAAAATGCGGCCAAAACCCAATTCGGGGATTTGTACCTGACGTTGAAAGTACAGTTACCAACAAATTTAACGCCCAAAGAAAAAGAGCTTTTCAGGGAACTGGCAAAATTACGCGGACACTAAAAACACAACGATTCAAAAATCGTTATGGCAAAATAAAGTAAATGATAGCGGGGGCATCGATCGGGCTGTCGAAGATGTCCCTGACAAGCTGTTTTTTTATTTTTACGGCACATTGATTTTAATTTGCTCACACCTGGTGATTTGGTCAATCCCGATAAAACACACATATTCCGAAATCTTCACTTTAGAAGGACTCCGAATTTAGAACCAGCTTAAAGGGAAAGCGGAACGGAACACGAAACATTGCAGGCCTGTTCGGTAACTTCTTCCTCCCAAAAACTTCCATATCTCGAATTCTTTTAATCTGTCGCCGCCACTCCAATTCGGTCAAATCAAAAACCACAAGCGCTTCTCCGCACAAACACAAAAGGGTCTGCAAGCCTGCAGACCCTTTTTACGTACTCCCAAGGGGATTCGAACCCCTGTCGCCGCCGTGAAAGGGCGGTGTCCTAGGCCTCTAGACGATGGGAGCGTCTAAATAAAGTTCCATTTGCGAAAGAACTTGAAATCATTTGTCAAAAACCAAGGGTGAGTGATGGGATTTGAACCCACGACCTTCTGGGCCACAACCAGACGCTCTAACCAACTGAGCTACACCCACCGTGCAAGTACGCCCTGGAGGATTCGAACCTCCGACCCACTGCTTAGAAGGCAGTTGCTCTATCCAACTGAGCTAAGGGCGCGACCGATCCGTCGGGGCGAGAGGATTTGAACCTCCGACCCCCTGCTCCCAAGGCAGGTGCGCTAACCGGACTGCGCTACGCCCCGAATTCGTGCCTTTAAGCAAGAGTCGCTAAATTTACAGG
>CAYXUS010000083.1:0-3800 GCA_964468415.1 uncultured Caldithrix sp. | reverse complement strand
ACCGTTCGGGATGCCTTAAATACCATGCAAAAAGAGATGCTGGAGCGTGCCCGAAAATTCCGGGAAGAACACACCTATCAAGTAGATGATTACGCCACTTTCAAGAAAATTTTCGAAGGCGAAGGCGGTTTTGTCGAAAGTCATTGGTGTGGCAATCCCGAATGCGAGGCCAAAGTAAAAGAAGATACCAAGGCGACCATTCGCAACATCCCGTTCGATCGTAAAAAAGAATCGGGGAAATGCATTGTTTGCGGAAAAGAGTCGGAGGGACGTGTAATTTTTGCAAAGGCCTATTAATTTAAAATAAAGTGAATTTTATGTTTGATTCGAATCGTGGATCGTATTATCGAATAGGCGGCGGAGGCATTCTCCCGCCAGCGGTTAAAAATTTAATCCTGGCCAATGTGGTCATCTGGCTGATGATGATCATCAACGCCAACTTACGTTTCTTTATTCTCGACCAATTCGCCTTAAGCCGCTATGGTGTGCTCCACCAGTTTAAAGTTTGGCAGTTGGTTTCGTACATGTTTTTGCATGATCCTTCGGGCATCATGCACATTTTGTTTAACATGATTTTTCTGTGGATGTTCGGGGCCGAGCTGGAAAACGAGTGGGGCACGCGTGAATTCTTACGATATTATTTCGTGACGGGAATTGGCGCCGGAATTATCAATATTCTGCTTTCGTCCAGCCCCACCATCGGCGCTTCGGGGGCCATTTATGGCGTGATGCTGGCTTATGCTTTGCGCTACCCCGACCGTTATGTGTATCTGTACTTTCTGTTCCCCGTAAAGATGAAATATTTCGTGGGATTTCTGGTCATGGTGGCCTTCTTCTCCACCTTTGGCTCCTACGGCGACGGGATTGCCCATGCGGCTCATCTGGGCGGCATCGTTATCGGCTATGTTTATCTGAAATACTGGTACCTGTTTTATCGGGTAAAGAGCAATCTGCAAAATTTCAAAACTTCTTTGGGAAGTAAAAAACCGACCATTCCCAAAACGCGCATGCGTTACCATAAGGGAAGCAAAGAGGATGATATGGTCGCTTATTACCGTAAAGTAATTGACGAAATACTGGACAAGATTAACCGCGTGGGTTATTTGAACTTAACCGAAGAAGAAAAAAAACTGTTAGAAGAAGGCAGCAATTATTTACGGGAACACGACAAGGAAAATTTCCATTAACATTGAATAAAATTTGAAAATTAAATAAAGCGTTCTTTTTGAGGAGGTAAGGCATGAGTTATCATGAGAATTTAACCTGCGGTTGCGTGGATTGCCATTACAACCATGATAATCTTTGCTACAGAGAATCCATCACGCTGGATATTAATGGCACCTGCGAAGATATGGTTACCTGCGATGACTTTGATTGTCAGGATTGCGAATTTTTCGATTTCTGCAAGAAAGAGAAAAAGTACAACTCCACCGCATTTACGTCAAATGAAGACTATTACAACGAGGATGAATATTAAAAGCAACTTGCTGCACTAAATAAAAAATCCGCTTAACCAAGCGGATTTTTTATTTTAGGGGATAACTGTAAATACGATACACTTTGTAAAGCTCTGATCCCAACGATTGAATGGCGCTGTTCATCGGCTTGTTGTTTTCCAGAATCCAGGACATCTCACCGGCCGTGTAGCCGTTCTTAATAGCCCGTTGAATCGTTTCGATGTAAAATATCGAGCCCAGCCCCAGATGCTGATAAGCCCGCTTAACTCCCAAAGTAATCACCCGCACCGTTTTGATCTTTTTTAAGCCCGTCAACAATTTAAAAATTCCGGTAGGCAACAAACGTCCATCGGGAATGTTTTGCAAAATTTCATTAATATTGGGCAGGGTCAAACTAAACGCAACGGGTTCGTTTCCCTTCTCCGCAATCAGCAACAAATCGGGGTCCACGATATTTTTCAAATCCTTGGCCAGATGATCGATCTCCGCATCCGTAAAAGGAACAAAGCCCCAATTTTTACTCCAGGCGTCATTGTAAATTTCTTTGATCAGCTTTACTTCGTGCTTTAGGTTTTTCAAATCGGCAGGGCGAAACGTAATGCTGTGACGTTCTTTAATTTTGTTGGCCACGCGTTGCATTTTTTCGGAAATATTTTGAATGGCGCGTTCGGTCGTCAAATACCAGGCGTACAGGTCTTTGGCCTTTTTCTGCCCGTACTCTTCCACCAATTTGGCGTAATATTCATGATTGTGGGTCATCATAATAAAAGGTGGCGTCTCAAATCCTTTGATCAAAAGTCCGCATTCGTCATTGGTCGAAGGATTCATCGGGCCGATCATTTTGTTCAATCCCTTGTGTTTTAGCCACATGCCTGCCGCGTCAAACAGCGCATTGGCCACGTCCTGATCATTAATGGATTCGAAAAATCCCCAGAAGCCGGTTTTATCATTGTGGAAACGATTGTGATTGTCGTTTTTGATTGCCGCGATGCGTCCTACCAGGCGGTGATCCTTTTGGGCCAGGAACAATTCCATCTCGGAATGTTCAAAAAAAGGATTCTTTTTGGGATCAAGAATTTCTTCACGGGCAATGCGCAAAGGGCTTACCCAATTGGCAGTCGTCTTATTGAGCTCCCATTCGAGATCAATAAACTTTTTACGTTCCTTTCTGTTCCTGACAGGAAAAACTTCCACCGACATTTTTACATCCTTTTATTAAATAACACCTAATTCTTTGCCAACCTTCCTGGAAGCATTAAGCACTTTTTCCAGGTCTTCATCGGTATGGGTGGACATAAAACTGGTACGCAGCAGAGCGGAATCGGGAGGTACCGCCGGACTGATCACGGCATTGGCATACACACCTTCTTCGAACAACCGTTTCCAGAACATAAAGGTCAGTTCGTCGTTGCGCACGTAAATGGGAATGATGGGAGTATCCTTACTCGGGCCGATGTCAAATCCCAGATTTTTAAATTCCTTGCGCATAAAATCGCCGATCTGGCGTAAACGTTCCATGTGCTCCGGCTCGCTCTGGATGATCTCCAGAGTTTTAAGGACTGCGGCCGTGGCTGCCGGGGTGGGCGCCGCCGAAAAAATAATGGGATTGGCAAAGTGTTTTACATAATCGATCACGTAGCGTGGCCCGGCTACAAATCCGCCCAACGAAGCCAACGATTTGCTAAAAGTACTCATGACCACATCCACCTGGTCTTCTAATCCCAGATATTCACAGGCGCCTCGTCCATGTTCTCCTAACACGCCAAGGCCGTGGGCCTCGTCGATGTAAACGCGAGCATTGTATTTTTTAGCCAAAGGCAGCAGCTCATCCAGTTTGACAATATCCCCTTCCATGCTAAAAACGCCGTCGCAAACAATCAGTTTGGCAGCATCCCGGTCAATCTGGGAAAGCACCCGTTCCAGGCTTTCCATATTATTGTGGTTGTAGCGTTTTACAATAGGATTTATTGCCGCACGCGTTCCGGCATAAATGGAGGCATGGTCGGATTTGTCCAGAATGACATATTCATCTTTCCCAACCAAAGTAGAAATTCCGCCCAAATTTGCCATGTAGCCGGTACTAAAAATGATAGCCGCCTCCCGCTTCATGAATCGGGCGATTTCTTCTTCCAATCGCAAATGGAGATCCAATGTTCCGTTTAAAAAGCGTGAGCCCGAACAACTGGTACCGTAACGGCGGGTGGCTTCCACGGCAGCTTCAACCACGCGAGGATCGTGAGTTAATCCCAGGTAGTTGTTCGAACCGATCATTATGATTTCTCTGCCTTCCATCCAAACCCGGGGGCCGTCGTTGCCGGTGAGGGGCCGAAAGTAGGGATAAAT
>CAYXUS010000082.1:0-4264 GCA_964468415.1 uncultured Caldithrix sp. | reverse complement strand
GGATGCCTTGGGCGGCCCCATGGTAATGGCGGTAACCGTACCACCGAACCGTTCTTTGGCTTGCAGAGCCAATTCCAGAGCCACTTTGACTTCGGGATTAAAAATGGCGGAAAGTTTGGCGCGATTCACAGTACCGTCGGGTTTCATCACTTCGCCGGAAATATTGGCCGTATCCGGCACTTGTTTGACAAGAACGACAATGTTGTAACTCATAGGCTTTCCTTAATTGAATGTTCGATTTTTGTTTTAAAGAAAATGGAATATAAAAAATCAATTTTAATGAAGCAACTTGGCAGGCTTTGAAGAAGAAGAATCAGGAAATGAGACCGGGGAGTTACGGATTGCCTGGGGGTGGCGCGGGGAATGAAAAATGAAAAATGAAAAAGGAAAAAGGGGAAAAGACTGCCGGTTGCCGAGTGGCTCCGCGCCAGCGGAGCCGTATCGAGGCGCCAGGCGGCCACTCACCAATAGCCCCAGAAACCGGTGCCTCGATACGTCCCGGCTTTGCCGGGACTACTCGGCAACCGGCACGGGAATGACGAATTGCCCTGCCCCTTAACTCTTCACCCTTAACCCTTTCCTAACAAAACCTGCGAAGAAGCACCGCGCACAATTCAGCAAATTAGCAATCCACTGATTTCAAAATCAGCTCTTTTCCCCCTCGAGCGGCTTTTGAAAGGTAAGACAGTAATGATGAAACGTATTGCTGACCCAGGTGTTGCCATAGCCATAGGGCGCGATGCGCAAATCGTCCTGAAACCAGAAAGATTCCGGACACAGAATGTATTTCTCGCTAAGTTTAAAGGCCAGATCCCAGGCTAAGGGGAAATTCTTCCCCTTCTTTTTAATATTTTTGACAATGATGGTCATGTAGGCACCCGGACGTAACAGATCGAAAAGTTTAAAGTAAATAGTCGCTAATTCGTCAAGGAAATTCTGGTAATCTTCGATATTTCCCGAGTCGTTTTCGTCTTCGGAATAATTGGTAGGTAAGCCTTTCTGGCGGCGTTTGGCCTGGTTTTCCGCACCTTTCATGTTGAGCATGTCCCAATAAGGCGGGGAAGTGATGAGATAGTCGATGGTTGGGAAGTCATCCCGGGTGATCAGTCGCGCATCTTTGTTTAAAATGCGGAAGTGTAGCGTATTTCCCTGAATTAAATGATTCTGTGCCAGAAATTGTTGCAGACGTTGCCGGGCAATTTGAGCAAAAAACGGACTCAATTCTACACCGTAAGCCTGGCGGTTCAGTTTTAATGCGGCCAGTTGTGTGCTGCCGGTACCGCTCATGGGATCAAATATTGTGTCGCCCGGAAGGCTAAAACGGGAAATAAAAGATTCGATCAGCACCTCTGGAAACTTGGCCGGGTGCAAAATTTCGTTCTTTTTACGCGGCGGAGGTTTAATGATTTGCCAGGCGGGAAAGGGTGCGGCCGGTGGCAAATGTGTTTGCCGTTGGGCGCGCAAATGCACGGACGGGAGTTGCGCCGAGCCGAATTGCAATGCGGAATTTTCATCTTTGCGAAAATACAGGGCGTAAAGCACATCGTCGGTAGTAGAAAAAACTCCCGCATCTTTTGTTTGGGGCGCCTTCTTGGGTGTCTCTACGCCGATTTTTTCGTCTTTTAAACTGAGCAATTGTTGTACGTAAGTCGCAATGAACCAGGCAAACGGATAAAATACGGAATCGATCATTTTATTGCGTGCTAAAATCAAGACAAAACGCCGGTGGGTGAGGCGGGGAACGACTTCCCTTAAATCTCTTGTCAACTGCTGCAACAAAGCGCGAAATTCATCGATGGAATGCAATTGCTCGATTTCGTTTACTAAATCGAAGATCACAAAGTCTATTCGGGGTAATTGTTTCCCCTCGGCAAGTGAGACGATAGTGCGTCCCTTTAGTTCAGACGTTTGGCGTAAACGGGCAATGCAGGAAGAATCTCCCTTTACGGCAATGTTCGGATACAGCCCGCTTTCCCGGTCGATTTTGGTGAAAAAAAGGATGTTTTGCGTCAAAACTTCGGTGCAGTGCCCAAAGTAAAAAAAAGATTTCTGAAAGGGCAACCATTCTTTAGCCGTAAGGTTGTTAAATCGATTTTTCATCGTATTCCTAAATTTTAAATTCGTTTTGTTCCTGAAGCCGGTGCATTGCGCCCGTACCGCGCAGACAGAATTTGGTCTCCTTTCACAGAGTCGTGAGCAGCAGCTTGGCGCCCATTAAAAGCAAAACACAAATCAGTACAATTCGAATGACGCTTTCGCCTCGTTTCGAGGCAAGATGAGCACCCAGCCAGCCTCCCAGACCGTTTCCGGCCGAGAGAACCAGTCCCCATAACCAATTTATTTTTCCGGAAAAAATAAAAACGGCCAGCGCCGGCAACGTGTACAGGAAAATGATGAAAACCTTGTACACATTCACCCGCAGCAAGTCGAATTTAGCCAGATGAAAGAGCACCGCCATCAAAATGAAGCCAACCCCGATCTGAATAAAGCCACCGTAAAATCCGGCGCCAAACAGTCCCAGGTACAGGGCAATCTTGTTTTGTCTGCTGTCCGTGTTTTGCCCGGAAGGCCGGGGCAGAAACATGCTGATGATTACGAAAAGAATTACCACCGACAAAATGCGCTTGAACCACACATCCTGAATGGAAACCGCCACCAAAGCACCGATGATGGCTCCGGGCAAGGTGAGAAGCGCCAGCTTAAAACTTTCGGCAAATTCATTTCGTTTGTTTTGCTGGAATCCGGTAATGGCAAACACATTTTGCACTAAAATAGCGATGCGGTTAGTCCCGTTGGCCGTGGCTCCATCCAGCCCCAAAAAAATCAGTGCCGGAACCGTAAGGGAAGAGCCCCCGCCAGCCATGACGGTTACAAATCCTGCAATCGTTCCTACTCCGAATAGCAAAAGCACCTGTAGCATGTATTCACTCCTTTGTGCAAAAGCAAGTTTAGCAAAAATCGCAAATGGAATCTACTAAATTTCCATTTTGTCGAAACACAGGCGAACCAAGAAAATTTGCGAAAAAGCTCCAAAGGAAATAACTTTCATTTTTAAAGAAAAAATGGCTCTGGCCGAATTTATGAATAGACTTGAGGCGTTTTGCTTTAAATTGGGGATTAGGGTTTAATCAAAAAGGAAGTTTTTTAATTCAGGATGAATGAAGTTGCGTCGCATTTAATCAATCGTCTGGCGCATCGCGTAAAAAACGACTTGACAACGTTGCGTTTGGCTTTGTTTAATTTAAAACACGCGTTGCAGGAAGAGCAGACCGGAGCGGCGGCCTCGCAGGCTTCGGACGAATTCATTAATGTCATGAACAGTACGTTGGCCGAAAGCATTCAAATCCTTTCGGATATTCTGGTCGTTACGCGTGATGGGCAAAGCCTGCACAAACCCGTGGATGTGGTGCAAGTTTTGTCGGATGCGCTCATTCATCATCCGCAACACGGATCGTTCGATTTTACACCACCCGCCCAAAGTTTTTTCATCCGTTCCGACTTAAAATTGCTGCATCTTTTCTTTACCTATTTTTTTGATTTATTGCTAAACTGCCGTGAAAACAAAGAAGAAAAAATTGTCATAGGTTTTCATCAGGCGAAAGAAAACGATATTTCATTTAAAGCGCGCTTTGGCTGCGCGGGACATTGGGCCGTCATGAGCGATACAGGAGATGAAGTTAAGAACAAATACGGTATTCAGGAATTGATGGTTAAGCATTTAATCAATGTTCTCCGTCTTGAAATTTTGTTACATTTCGGGCCGGGTAGAACCAACGATGAAGTAATCCTAAAATTTAATCAGTAAAAGTCCGGGAGAGATCATGGGCTCGATACTTTTAATTGATGACAACGAAGCTTATTGCGAGCAAATCAAAAAAACATTGGCCTTAAGAAAAATAGATCTGGAATATGAATCGGATGCCCAGAAAGCTCTGGAACGCGTCATTCATGAGCCATGGGAAGTGATTCTTCTGGATATTGTTTTGAATCAGGATTTGCACGGACTCGAACTTTTGCAAATGATTAAGAAAGAAAGGCCGGGGGTGCCTGTGATTATGGTGTCGGGGGTGGCCACAATGGATTCCGCTCTGGAAGCACTGGAAAAAGGCGCTTTCGATTATCTGGAAAAACCGATCGAAGTGGAGCGAATGATCACCACCATTAAACATGCGCAAGAATTCAAGCACTTGCAAGAATTAAGTGAAACGCTGATTAACGAAATGTACCAGTCGCTTGCCACGGAAACTCTGGGAAATACCTTGAA
>CAYXUS010000081.1:0-16834 GCA_964468415.1 uncultured Caldithrix sp. | reverse complement strand
ATGTTACCCTGATAATATTCGTGACGGGTTTCCGATTTTTCTTCCAGAGCAAAATATTGCTCATGAGTCAGTTTGGTCTTTTTCGCGGTTTCTTGCATGGTATTTTACCTGATGTTTTCTCGGAAGTAATTTATTGACGTTCCTCCGGGAAGTCAAAGTAAAAAATAAAATGTTGCAAAAAATAGGGCTGATTCCTTCCACTTGATGTGACGGTGCTGGCTTGGGCAATCGCTGATATTATTATCTACTCCGGCGGTGGTTAACGAAAGGGCGTTCCTAACACCGTTTGAGAGGCGTCGGTTGGTGATCGGGCGTCAGGATATTAAAAATAAAACCACTTCTACTCTGCCCGATCGTTTGAAAATTCTCGATGATTGCTAAAGAGAAAAAATCAAACTGACGTACTTTGAAGTTGTTTTAGCCAAACTCAACACGGACGCGAGCACGCCCCAAAGGGGCAGGCCGGGGCACGATTTGAGTCCACCTCGTTTTTGGCCGGTCTAAATTTGCGGCTGAGTGAGGGGGCGCATGAGCTCGCGCCGATTAACCGTGACGTTACGAAGGCGTAAAATTTGACGGGAGTGCAACGTTTCGCCGGTAGTTTCACCTTCCGGGCCGGAGCATTGTCTTGCTGCGTTAAAAGCCGGTTTTGCTTGGCGGGTGGCAGGAATACGGAAAGGGACGTACCGGCACTTTAAGAATTCCCTATCGCGCAGCTTTCCGGTGTGAATCCGATGCCCCGTTTATCGGCTTTGCGTGTTAGAAAATTTTTAATCGTTGTCTTTATCCGCTTTAAATGAAACCCACACCGGACAGTGGTCGGAAATTTTTTTGAAATAATCCGGGATGTTCTCTCCTCTGTATTCATCTTTCCCCTGCGTACAGGCGCCACCCACTTCCGTACTGTTGGGTACCAATTCGACCTGGGCATCGGAAGACACGAAAATTTGGTCAATAAGTGAACCTTTAATGTAGGGTTCGTCAAAGTTGGGTTGCCAATAATCGGAATAAAGGTGTTCTTTGACCAGTTCACCGGTCGCCCAATAAAAGTGCAGCTTTTGCATGCGGGATAAAAATTCGTTGTAACCCAGTTTGGACACATTGTTAAAGTCGCCCATGACCACGATGTCTTTGTCCGAGGAGCGCTCAAGATTCACCAGAATTTGTTCCAAAGCACGCCATTGTTTATTGCGAATTTTCCAGCCGCTTGGCGAGGCCTTTAAATGGCAAATAATTGCGTGGAAGTCGAACCCGTTGGGTTTGTACTTAAAATAACCACGAAAGGCCGGGCGCAACCACGAATCGGGACGCAGAGCCACGCTGTAATACACTTCCGGATCGCCTTTTAACTCAATCACGGATGAATCGTAGAGAAAGCCCACTTTTTGTGAACCCGGCGAGGGGGCGTAAATAAATTTGTATTGCGGGCCTAAATATTTTCGGGCACTTTCTTCCAGCACTTTGGGGTCGACAACTTCCACAACGCCCAGAAGCTCGATATCCAGTTTTTTGAGCAAGCCGAACATGGCGGGAATATCCGTTGCATTACCGTGAGGAAGATCGCGAAGCGTAATGCCGTATTTTTTCATCATGTTCCCGTCGTCTTTACAGGGGAACCATTCCATGTTAAAACTGCCCACCTGAATAACGGTCTCATTGTTTTGCGCTAAAAGCAACAGGGGCAAAAGGATTAAAAGAAGAAGTTTATTCAAACGCATGAGTTTTCCCTCAATTACAAAGTTACAAGTTTCCCAACAAAGCCAAAGTGCCTGTTGATTAATTCGGGTTTTCTAATTTAATCAAAAATTACCTTAAATTGAAGATATTTGTTCATTAATCCGAAATGTTCCCCCGAAAATTGCGCACATTGGTTCACAATCCGCATGCGAAAGCAGGAAGCTCAACATGTGGAAATAACGGAAGTTTGAACATCAATTATTTCAGGGGGTGCGGATCATCCCGTCTGCTTCCTTCCAATAAGGCAACCGGCTAAAAAAAGTGCGCCGCCTACTTTTGCCGAAAGCGTGTTAGCCCATCAATGTTTTAAAATATCCGGTCAAGGTGTCCAGCTTACCATCCAGACTTTTGGAGCGGGTGGTGCGAATGTGCAAATTGTAAATGTGATCATAGGCGCCTCCCTCCGCAAGATTTACTTTGAGCGGAGCAGGAATCAGGGCGCAAACGTAGGTGCAAAACATGTCTTCCCATTCGTTTAAATCGATAATCAAATCGATCTGCTCCGTGCGAAAGATGTCCAGGTATTCGTCTTTGGGCAGGCCCAGCCAGGTACTGTCTTCTTTGCGGAAGGTGTTTTTTTCGAAAGTCGAAATACGAATGTTTTCACCGAAAACTTCGTACAAACGCGGGATAAAGCGCGGCATAATCGTTTCCATGGTCATGTTCGGCGGAATGATGACCAGAATATGGCGTACTTTTTTTAACACCTGACTGAAATCCTGAGGCGCTTTGTTTGCTTTAAGGCGATTGAGCCGCCAGTTCAGATATTTTTCTCTTAAAATACGTTTGATAAATTCCATTAATCTTTGTTTCCTCGTCTTCGTGGCCAGAGCCTTCGTAAATAGTCTTTTAATTTTGCTTCCCGTCCCAGATCGGTAGGATGGTAAAACAGTGTGTTTTCCAGACCTTCCGGCAAATAGGACTGGGCGACGAAATGTCCCGGAAAGTCGTGGGGATATTTGTATTCCTGTCCGTATTTCAAATTTTTCATCAAAGCGGTGGGGGCGTTCCGCAAATGCAAGGGAACGGGTTTGGCTCCCTTTTGTTTGACGAATTCCATAGCTTCGTTAATAGCCTTGTAAGCGGCATTGCTTTTAGGTACCGAAGCCAAATAGGTGGTAACCTGCGCCAGAATGATGCGCGCCTCGGGCATGCCGATGTTTTTCACGGCTTCGAATCCGGCATTGGCCAGAGAAAGGGCGTAAGGCTCGGCATTGCCAATGTCTTCCGAGGCCAGCACGATAAGACGACGGGCGATGAACGTGGGGTCTTCACCCGATTCCAGCATGACAGCCAGATAGTAAATGGCCGCGTCGGGATCGCTGCCACGCACGCTTTTAATGAAGGCCGAAATGGTGTCGTAGTGGGCGTCGCCTTTTTTATCGTAGTACAGGGGATTTTGCGCGGCGGCTTTTTTGACCAGCGCTTCGTCGATGATCACTTTGTGCCCGTCTTTTTCGGCCAAGTGGAAGGTCATCTCCAGCAAATTGAGCGTTCGCCGGGCATCGCCGCCACCGTAAAAAAGCAGCGCTTCCAGTCCCGGCAATTCGAATGTGTAATTTTTGAGCAAAACATCCTGTTCAATGGCCCGGCGCACAATGGTCTCCAGATCGTCACGGGAAAGCGCTTCCAGCTTAATCACCTGGCAGCGGGAAAGCAACGGCGCGATGACTTCAAACGACGGATTTTCCGTGGTGGCACCGATCAGGGTGAGTGTGCCGTCTTCCACGGCGTGCAGAAGCGCATCTTGCTGGGCTTTGTTAAAGCGGTGGATTTCGTCGATGAACAGCACGGTAGGTTTGCCGAAATAGGCACGTTGTTTGCGTGCCTCGTCGATGATTTGCTTAACCTCTTTAACTCCGGAAGTTACGGCTGAAATGGCCTGAAAGCGAAAACCGGCCTCTTTGGCCAAAATACGCGCCAGCGTGGTTTTGCCCACGCCGGGCGGTCCCCAAAAAATAACGGAAGGCAAAAATCCGCCTTCCAGTTGCTTGCGCAGGGGTGAATCTGTTCCCACAACCCGGGTGTGCCCCACCACTTCGTCCAATGTCTGCGGACGGCAGCGTTCGGCCAACGGCCGACGGATGAGATCGTCTTCCGTATGTTCAAAAATGGTGCGACTTTTTTCGGCCATGGCCCCTCGGTTTGTTGGGAACTTGGAACTGGGAATTGGGAATTGGGAACCTGGAATTAGCAACTTGGAATTGGGAACTGGGAATTGGGAATTGGAACTGCTTCCCGTTTACCCAATTAGCAATTCGATACTTCAATCAACCAATGTTCCGTTCCCTAATTGTTCGTTTTGCCTCAAAACTTCCCCTTTGCTTTTCCACTTGCGATTTGCAGGGAGCACAGGGGGAAAGATTCTTTATTTCAAGAGATACGTCATATTCAATGTCGCTTCTTTGTCGGCACCTACCTGCACCTTGAATTTGAAGTAATTGGCACGCACTTCAATGGGTTTGGAATCGGAAGAAAGCAATTCCACCTCACGGTAAACGGGCACATATTCGAGAATTTCTACCGTTACCGCCTGCTTTTTGTGATTACGGATTTTGTATTCGATCGTTTGCTTGTTGGCCGATTTCCCGATGCGTTCGCTTTTGATCAGATTGCGTTCGCTGACAATATCGAATGCATTGCCGATGGTCAGGCGCACGGTTTCATCCTTCGGAGTGTGGGAAATGCGATCTTCGCCCACGAATTCCATCTCCTTGCCGTCGTCTTTGTACAGGCGCACCGTTCCGGCCGGCAAGGGAATGCCCAGATGGTTTTGCCGGGTGTTTTTGAATTCGATTTTAACCTGTACTTGCTTGGGATTGCGCGAGGTTACCTGAAATTTCTTTTTTACGCTGACCGGTGTTTCCGCGAACAGCCGAATTTGTTTGACCTGATTGTCCTTAAGCGTGGTGGTGCCGTTTAATGTGTACAGGTGGTATTCAAAGAATCCCTTTTCCTCGAAACGCGGAGGCGCTTTGGTCATGATGGCATTTGCCTCGCCAAAGCGCGAAAACGGTCGCGATGCCCGATGTAGGTCTCCGGCCATGAGTTTTAAACGGGCATTGCGGTACACCTTTCCGCTGGCGTTGTTCACGGTAACCCAACAGGCCAGTTTCAAATGCGTATCGTTTGCGTCCAGTTTGCCCACGTAATCGGCCTGCCAGCGTAGGCCGTGAGTTAGGTAGGAAAGGGTAAAGTCGTGCTTGCCGCTTTTTCGGGTTTGCACTTTCCAAAGCAGGGCCGGGCGGGTAATAAACTGCTCGCTTTTTTGGCCGTACCCTTCCAGAATAATTTTTTGCTTGTCGTTTTTGGGAATGATTTGCAAGCGGCCGTCTTTATCCAGTAACATCAAGCTGCCACCGGAATTGGAGAGCAAGGTTCCTTTAATCAGGCCGTAATCGGGGTCTTGCAACCAAATGGTTTGATTGAGGGATTTTTCCAGTACCTTGTCGGCATTAATCAAATCGTATTCGTAGTTCTGCTCCAGAACGTTAAAGCCGTTTTTCCCCTGTTCGATGAGCACGGACGTGGGAATGATTTGCTTGGGAATATCGCTGAGCAAAAAGGTTTGTACGCCCTTTTGCAAGGAGATTTGTCGGTTTTCGCGCACCAGGCCCAAATTGGAATTGGTAACGGTAAGGGAAATTTGATTTTGCGCCTGAGCGAAGGCTGCGACAAGCATCAGCCCCCAAAGCCACTTATTTGCCAAAAAGTTTTTCATAGTTGCCTCGCAGTTTGGTTAAGTTTTCCCGAATGTTGGCCAGTTTGTTGCGTTCGGCCTGCACCACGTTTTGCGGTGCTTTGTTCAGGAAGTTTTCGTTGTTTAATTTGGCCAGAGCCGCCTTTTCCAATCCTTCGAGGCGTTGAATTTCCTTTTCCAGCCGGGCCTTTTCTTTGTCCAAATCCAGCGCTTCGCGCAGCGGGATGAAGAATTCCACGCTTTGCACCACCACAATGCCCGCTTCTTCGCGTACAAAATTTTCGGGCAAAGGCGAAAGTTCTTCGATTTTTGCCAGAGCGGCAAAATGGGCAAAATTATCGGCGATTAGTTGCGCCATGTCCGCTTCGGCTTTGTAATGAACTTTTATTTTTTGCGCGGGTGCCACGTTCATTTCGGCACGTAAGTTACGAATGGCGCTGATGGCTTCCTGCAAAAATTTAACTTTGGCTTCGGCCTCTTCGTTCAATAATTCTGCATCCACCTGTGGCCAGGGCGAAATGACGATGCTTTCTTCGTTTTCTGTTTTCAAATTTTGCCAAATTTCTTCGCTGATAAACGGAATGAAGGGGTGCAGCAGTTCCATGGCGCCCTTCATGATGTGTGCCGCCACGGCCAGGGCGGTTTTGCGTTCCGTCTCGTCTTTGGGCTGGTACAGGCGGCGTTTGATCATTTCCAGGTACCAATCGCAGTATTCGTCCCAGAAAAAGTGGTACACGCTGTTGATGGCATCGTTGACGCGAAAGTTTTCGATGCCGGCCGTAGTGCCCTGAACGGCTTTCTGAAAGCGGCTCAAAATCCAGCGGTCTTCCAGAGTAAAGTGTTCGCGGTACGGTTGCAGATCGGTTTCCCATTGGTCGTTGGCATTCATGGCCAAAAAGCGGAAGGCATTCCAGATTTTGTTGGAAAAATTACGTCCGATTTCGAAGCTGCGTTTGCCCAGATTGATGTCCTGTCCTTCGGAGCTGAGCATGATCAGGGTAAAGCGCATGGCGTCGGCGCTGTACTGTTCGATCATTTCTAACGGATCGATGCCGTTGCCCAGCGATTTGCTCATTTTGCGGCCTTTTTCGTCCCGCACGATGCCGTTGAAATAGACATGGCGGAAGGGGATGTCGCCCATGAATTCCAGCCCGGCCATGATCATGCGGGCCACCCAGAAGAAGATGATGTCCGGCCCGGTAACCAGTACGTCGGTGGGGTAAAAATAGTGCAGCTCCGGCGTGTCTTCGGGCCAGCCCAAGGTGGAGAAGGGCCAAAGCCAGGAACTGAACCAGGTATCCAGCACATCGGGATCTTGCTCAAAGTGGGTGCTGCCGCATTTTTCGCATTTTTGTGGCATTTGCTGGGCAGCCACGGTGTGGCCGCAGTTCTGGCAATAGTAAACGGGAATGCGGTGTCCCCACCACAATTGACGGGAAATGCACCAGTCGCGGATTTCGGTCATCCAGTGTTCGTAGGTTTTTTCGAAGCGGCCTTCGGGATGGAACTTGATCCGGCCGTCTTGCACCACACGCAACGCCTCTTTGGCCAGCGGCTTCATTTTCACAAACCACTGTACCGAAAGGTACGGTTCGATGGGCACTTTGGAACGGTAGCTGTGTCCCACGGCGTGCAGGTGCGGTTCGATTTTTTCCAGTTGACCGCTTTCTTTGAGTTTTTCGATGATGATTTTACGCGCCTCAAAACGGTCTTTTCCGGCCAGATAATCGGGGATGGGCAATTCGTCGGTGTATTCGCCGTCTTTGAATTCTTTGCACACGGGCAAAACTTTGCCGTCTTTGTCCAGCACGAGCACCATGGGCAGGTTGTGGCGCTGGCCAATTTCAAAGTCGTTGGGATCGTGTGCCGGGGTTACTTTGACGAAGCCGGTACCGAACTCTTTGTCCACGTGTTCGTCGGCGATGATTTCCACGGCCCGGTTGACAAAGGGGATGATGACTTTTTTGCCCAGCAGGTGTTTTTTCTCTTCGTCGTCGGGAGCAATGGCCACGGCGGTATCGCCCAGCAGGGTTTCGGGTCGGGTGGTGGCCACCACGATGTAGTCGTCGGAATCGGCAAATTTGTAGCGAATGTGGTAGAGATGGCCCTGAATTTCTTTGTGTTCCACTTCGTCATCGGCCAGAGCGGTAGCCGAGGCCGGGTCCCAGTTGACAATGCGCAGCCCTTTGTAAATCAATCCTTTGTTGTACAGGCGGATGAACACTTCCTGCACGGCGCGGGAAAGGCCTTCGTCCAGGGTAAAGCGTTCCCGCTCCCAGTCCAGCGAGCAGCCCATCATTTTTAACTGGTGGATGATGGTGGAGCCGTGTTCTTCTTTCCATTCCCACACTTTTTTGACAAAGGCTTCGCGCCCCAAATCGTAGCGGGATTTTCCTTCTTTCAAAAGCTGGCGTTCCACCACACTTTGTGTGGCAATTCCGGCGTGGTCGGTGCCAGGCAGCCAGAGGGTTTCGTAGCCCAGCTTCCGGTGGTAGCGCACCAGAATATCCTGAATGGTGTTATTGAAAGCGTGGCCCATGTGCAAACGCGCGGTAACATTGGGCGGCGGAATGACAATGGTAAACGGTTTTTTATCGGGATTCACTTCGGCATGGAAGTAGCGTTTTTTCAGCCAATGGTCGTACCATTTCTTTTCAACCTGTTTCGGATCGTAAACCTTTGGAATTTCTTTACCCATGAAAACGTGCTCCTTTGTTCCTGTTCGTCAAATTCGTAAATGTAAAATATAAAGAATTTTACGCCTAAAATCACTAAAATTCGATTTGATCCGAAAGTGTGTGTAAAATTTTTCTGTTAAATTTATTCGAACAAAATTCAAAATACACCCCTGAAAGAAAAAACATAAAAAGAAAGATGGGTTTTGCCGTGTACCTATTAAATTTTCAATCAAATTTTTTTGCTGCGCCAAAAGTTGGAACAAAACTTGAAAACGTGCTATTCTTTTTTTAAGTTAGTTAGCTCGTAGTTAATAATAAGGCTACGATTTTAGAGAGGAATGATTGGCTAAAATTACTCATACGATCTTTCGTTCCTCATTAAACGGAGAGGTGCGAGAGTGGTCGAATCGGCACGACTGGAAATCGTGTGTACCCCTGTGGTACCGTGGGTTCGAATCCCACCCTCTCCGCTTTTTTAGTCTTGTACTAAGATGAGAGAGGTGCCGGAGCGGTTGTCCCGCCTAACGCGGGATGGCTTTGCCAAACGGGGCGGTCTCGTCCCGGAGGGATCCCTTTGGGAAAAACCGTTGTACCCATTCGGGCTGGCATCTCACCCAAAATATTAAACGGACTTTGAAAAATTTTCTTACTTTACTGGATGTACAACCTATGATTGGTTGTTATCCTGTCGGAGAGGTGCCGGAGCGGTTGAACGGGGCGGTCTCGAAAACCGTTGTACCCATTCGGGTACCGTGGGTTCGAATCCCACCCTCTCCGCCAAATGTATTTTGCCTACATACTAAAAAGCGAAAAAGACGGACGATATTATTACGGTAGTACGAGTAATTTGGAGCGCCGACTGGCTGCTCACAACGCCGGAAAAGTGCGTTCCACCAAAGGACGCCGTCCGCTGAAATTGATCTATTTCGAACAATTTACCACACGAAGTGCCGCTTTCCAACGAGAACAATTCTTCAAAAGTCTTGATGGTTACATTTGGCTCAAGAAACACCGCATCATCTAAAACGGCGCGGTCTCGTCCCGAAGGGATCCCCCTGAGGGAAAGCCACCCCATTCGGACTCTCTTCAACGCTAAGGATCGCCACTTCACCTCTACCGAAGAATTACTATCTTTTTCTGCTGTGGCGGGTACATCTCTGCGGCTGTTCGAACAAAATATACACCACTGGCTACCGGTTCTCCCCGATCGTTTTTGCCGTCCCAGTAATATGTGTGCAAATAAAACTGGTTCTGCTGCTGATTTAAGGTACGAACCTTCTGTCCAAGAACCGAATAAATATTTAACGTAACCTTTACGGGCAAAAGATGACGCAATTCGATCCACACGCCCTCGTGCGATGGATTGGGATAGATGCGATAAATTTCAGGGACTTGTGTGTAGGTCGCGGGAGTTTCTTCCCTATTTTCACTCAAAACCCAATGATCCGGATCAAGCAATATCTGGACGGGCTCTTCCTTTAAAACAAAGGTGTAATCCTGTGTAAACTGATTATTCTCCACACTGATAGTCGTATCCGACGAATCGGCAAATACAAACCGAATGTCTAATGGCATTACATACAAGGTTTGTTTTTGAGTTTGACGGATAGTAACTCCAATTTGAACATTGCCTTTCCGACTCTCAAAAACTTTCCATTTGTATTCGTATTTGGGATAAAACGGATAGTTAAGCCATTGATCAAAAAATGTTTGTAAGTTTTTACCGGAAATTCTTTCACAGGTCTGGATGAAATCTTGCGTGGTTACCGAACCATACGTCCAACGACTGTCATCCAAATACGCTCTTAATGAAGCAAAAAAAGCGCTGTCCCCGATGACATGCCGCAGCATGTGCAAAACCCATGCTCCTTTGTGATAAACAATCCCACTAAAGATCTTACTGAAATCACTGGTATCAGGAATAATGATCGTCCCGTCATCGGTGTAAACCAATTCGTCCATGTAGGCGTGATAGGCCTTCATGCCAGGGGGCAGATCAAAAAAACCGGCCCACTGGGCGTACAATGCTTCGGAATAGGTGGCAAATCCTTCATTCAACCAGATGTCTTTCCACGAGGCACAGGTAACCTTATCCCCAAACCATTGATGGCCCAGCTCATGCACATAAAGGAAACGCCATGTGGGGTAAACGCCCCCTACGGAAGTAATGGTTTGATGTTCCATCCCGCCTCCCCAACCAAACTGGGCCATTCCGTATTTCTCTTTGAGAAAAGGATACGGGCCATAAAAATAGCTTAATGCGTCCAGATAATCCGGCACTTCTTTAAACACAACCTGAGCTGCGGCATAAGCTTCGGGAAAGACGTAATAGTCCAGCAACATGGAATCGGACAGGGAGTAATGATAGTAATCCTGAAAGTGCCACAAAGGGCCCGCCACCAGAGAAACCAGGTAGGTGGCAATAGGGTACCCCTCATGCCAATAAAATGTTTTTAATCCCGGTTCCGGGCCTTCTGTGGTATTGATTAATATTCCATTAGAAGCGACCAGACAATTTTCGGGAACCGTTACAACAACATCAACAGAATCTGCCTTATCGGCCGGCGTGTCTTTGCAGGGCCACCAATCCCGGGCACCGTATGGTTCGCTCAATGTCCACACGTACAGATCTTCATTAGGAAGGTAGTCAAACACAAACGAAGGCGATCCCACGACTTCAGGATTCCCGGAATAGTAAACATCCACACTAAATGTGTCGCCTTTTTGGTAAGTATGTTTTAACTTCAGGTCTAAAAAGCTTCCGTCCTGCACGTATGAGGCAACCGCACCGCTGACCGAGTCGATTTTTAATTGAGACGTAAAGTCTAATGTGATAAGGCTTAACGTATCTTGTAAATTTTGAAAACGACCGTGCATGTGGGCCTGAATATATCGATGGTCAAGATCAATCTTAAAAAATAGCCGGTAGTACTGTGCATCAAAATGCTGGCGACGCTGAAACGCACCTACTGCTTTGCGCACACCTGTGCGTAAATGAAGCTGGCCCTTAAGAAAAGGCTGCGGGGCAAAATTTTGTGCCCCGGCCAACGAAAAAAACAGGGCAAAAACAAGTGTGAATAAAATCAACCGTTTCATGGTATTCCTTCTCTCCGATCTTTTTCTAATTTAGCAAAGATAGACATAAAACACACGTTTTGCCCGTATCAAAATTTTACGAAAAAGCCGGAATGAGAAACACGCAACATTCCGGCTTAGTTCTCAGAACAAAATATTTCTATTTCTGAAAAGTTTGCGGCGCGTCTTCATCATGACCTTCTTCCGGGGAAAGATACATGCGTTGAATGATGCGTTTGTTCTGCGGGTTGCAAATGTCTTTCGCCTCCGGTGTAAAGAGATAATCAATGCGATTTTTGTAATAATCCACAATGCGTGTGCGCACCATTTTTAGCGTAGAATTCAGCAAACGGTTTTGCTCCGTAAATCCTTCACCCAAAACGGCAATGGCCGCTGGCAGCCAGCGCGATGGAAACATGCCTTCGAATTTGCCACCGGGTTTGAATTTGTTTACCTCGCTCTCCAGCAATTTCAGAGCGGCACACTGTCCTTCATCGGTCTGGCAGGTATAGCCGTTCTTGCGCATCCAATTGAGCAAGGCTGCTTTGTTGGGAACCAATAAAGCTACCGTATAAGGCGACTGATTGTTGTAAAGCATAATCTGGTCAATGTACGGAGAATGATCGATGATGGCCTCTTCAATGCCTTCCGGAGAATACTTCTCGCCATCGTTACCGATGAGCAGGCTTTTTTTACGTCCTAATACGTACAGGTACCCTTCTTCGTCCAGATAGCCTAAATCCCCGGTGTGCAGCCAGCCATTGCGCAGCGCCTGCTCGGTGGCTTCTTTGTTTTTCCAATAGCCTACCATCACATTTTCACCGCGAATGACAATTTCACCTTTTTCGCCGACGGGTAGTTCATTACCCTCGTCATCGCAAATTTTGATTTCGATACCTTTAAGTACCTTTCCCGAACTCCCCAACTTGTGTGCCGTCGGAGAATTAGAAGAAATAACCGGAGCCGCCTCGGTTAAACCGTAACCCTGAAACATGGGTATCCCGATGGCATAAAAAAACCGCTGCATCTCAATATCCAGATAAGCGCCGCCACCGATAAAAAATTGCAATCTTCCGCCAAAATTCTCGCGAATTTTACTAAAGATTATTTTGTCGTAAAGGGCATACAACGGCTTGTACATTTTGCGGAAGCCTTTGCCGCGATTCCAGCCTTCCCCATTGTACGCATAGGCCACTTTCAGGGCCTGGTAAAATAACTTTTCTACCTTGGCCCCTTTGTCCCGAATCGCTTTTTCGATATTCTTGCGGAAATTTTTTGCTAAGGCCGGTACACTCAACAGAAAATGAGGGCGTACCTCTTTAATGTTGAGAGGAATGTTTTTCAGAGTTTCCAGCTGTGTGCGGCCGCTTTGTACCGCCGCCATACTCGCTCCGTTGTGAATAAGAGTGTACAAACCTACGGTGTGGGCAAAAGCGTGATCCCAGGGTAAAATGAGTAGCGTTACATAGTACGGGGGAATGTCCAGAACCGACTGCAAAGATTGTTGCGCATTCACAATGTAATTTTTGTGGGAAAGAATTACCCCTTTGGGGTCGGCAGTAGTGCCCGAACTGTACATTAATGTGGCGTAGTCGTCTTCTTCCACAGCTTGCCAGAGAGTGTCTAAATGCGCACGATTTTGCGGATCACGTAAAAACTCACTGCCCAGGTTCAAAATTTCATCGACCAAAATTTCATCTTCTTCGTAATTCTCCTGAGTGTCCAAAAGAATTACTTTTTCCAGATCGGGCAAGTCGCGTTTTACTTTGGCTATTTTCCCGGCCTGATTGCCCGAGACAATAACCATGCGACAACCGGAATGAGCCAGGCGAAATTTTAAATCCGAAAGCTCGTTAATTTTGACGGAAATGGGCACACTAATCGCTCCGGTGTACAACACACCCAATTCGCTCATCAGCCAGTAATTACGCCCTTCGGAAATAAGTGCCACCCGGTCGCCTTTTCTCAGGCCCAGTTTCACCAGTCCCGCAGCAAACTGATGCACCAAATCACGCATTTGCTGGTAGGTCAAATGGCGGTATGTGTCACCCTTCTTCTCCCAGATCAGCGGATTCTGGCTAAACTTGTTAACGCTGGATTCAAACAGCCAAGGTATGGTTCTTTTTTGCACGATGCTTTCCCCCTTGCGTTTCTTTCTGAGTTGTTGCCCGGCTTTCTCACCAAATTTTCAATCTCCGAAAATTTAGCCATTTTTGTCTAAAAAACAAAAAGAGATGCCTTAAATTTCTAACATCACTCCTCTTCAAAAATTTGCCGAATAATTTTAATCGCTTTACCCTGATCCATAAAAAAGGGACTGGTTGCTATGGTAATTACCCGCGCCTGAAGCATCCATTCCCGAATATTTTTGATTTTGTACGGATTGCCAATGTAATCCATTTCCGGGGCAAACACATCCATGTCCAAATCAAAAACAATTGGCGTTTCAAACTTAAGTTCGAAATCGATGCTTCCGGTAATGATTGAAACATCCGAAAAATATTTTAAATGTAAAGCCGGTTTAATAAAATTGCCCACATTCAAGACAAAATTTGTGTAATCAAACGCCTTGTCCAAAAGACGCGGATCGTTTAATTCGAAGGTAGGAAAACGCTGCGGTTTCCACATATCGCTGTGTTGATCCACATGAACTAAAATCAACCCCGGCCGAAAAAATTTCTGCCGAAGCGCAAATGTCCAGAAAAAGAAAGCATGGTTGTGGTTATCGAAAATAAAAACAGGAATGTTTTTCCACTTAAAAAACAAAAAACAACGCAGCCCCAGGCCGTTAAATTCCACGCCTTCGTCTATTTCGGAAAAGGCGTAATGATGGCCTACTTCCAACTGAGAAAGTGTCCCCGAACAAATTGGCGGAACGTAAATGGATTTGTTGACTCTTTTGGCAAAAGAAAACGCATTATTGCCTACCGGGTGGGTGATCAAAAATCCGGAATAGTATTTCTGCAAAACGGAAATCGCACTTGAACCCATTAAACCCTGCCCTCTGTTTTTCCCAAAAGAAAACTTTCTCATTGGATGTTTTTAGAACGCAAAAAGTGTCAAAAAGAAAAGCGGCCATCTTTTTTACCGAATGGCCGCTTTATTCCGATAATACGTTTTCAGGCGTGTGAACGACTAAAGTGCCTTTTCCAGACCAGCCAATACAAAGCCGGAATGAGCAATAACGAGAGCACCATACTAAGGCTCATTCCTCCGATCATGGAAACGGCCAAAGGTTGCAGCATTTCCGATCCTTCGCCAAGGGCCAGTGCCAAAGGTAAAAAACCAAAGATGGTAGAAAGCGTGGTCATCATGATGGGACGCAGGCGTACCTGTCCGGCTTTTAACAGGGCGGTTTTTAGATCCGATGATTTTTCCATGTATTTCTCCGCATAATCGATAAATAAAATCCCGTTATTTACCACAACTCCAAGAATCATGATCATCCCCATGAAAGCAGAAATATCCAGCGGAATGCCGGTGATCCAGAGAAACAGGAAAACCCCGCTTACCGAAAGCAGTGTCCCCAAAAGAATTACCCCCGAGGTTCTGAATGATTTGAATTCAAACAGTAAAATCGAATAGACGAGCAAAGCGCCAAACAGCAAAATAAGCAAAAGCTCACGAAAGGCACGCTGCTGGCTCTGGTATTGTCCGCCTATTTCTACCGTTACTCCGGGAGGCAAAGGAATGTGTGCCAACATCGTTTTAACATCGCCGATTACTCCGCCTAAGTCCCGGCCCGAAATATGGGCTTTTACATTTACCACCTGCACAAGATTTTCGTGATCAATATCTGTCTTGCCCGGTACTTTGCTCACACTGGCCACTTCTTCCAAAGAAAGCACCCGATCGATCGCAGGCAAATAAAGCGGTAGTTTGCGGATTTTTTCCAGATGATTAAAATCTTGCTTCGGATAGCGTACCCGCACGGGAATCATTTTAAGCCCTTGCATCATCCGCGTGGCCACATCGCCCCACAAGGCAAAATGCACAGCCTTTTGCACTTCACCCACGGTTAATCCGTAGCGCTGTGCCGCCCGGGGTTTTACGCGAATGGTCAACTCCGGTTCGCTTGGTGCAAAGCCTTTGTACACGTCCACGGCACCCGGAATTTTTTTCAAAGAGTCGGCCACAAGCGCGGCTACTTCGTGTAACACGTGTAAATTCTTCCCGAAAACTTTAATGACAATCGGAGCAATTTCCCCGGACAAATCGTTCAGACGATCGGGCAGAACCTGAAAGAGCTCCGGCTCCAGGCGGGGTTCATGAGCGGCATCGAAAGCACGAATCATGTCCATGATTTCAAAAGAAGAATGTTTGTGCCCCTTTTTAAGATTAATCACGAAATCGCCGTCATTGGCATGAGTACGCGGATGCGCCAGACTTCTTCCCGTACGCAATGAATACGTCTCCACATCCGGAATGCTCATAATGAACCGGGCAATATCTTTCAGCATGCTTTTGGTACCTTCAATGGAACTTCCCGGAGGGGCCAGGTAATCATGCACAATGGTTCCTTCGTCCCACTCCGGCAAAAATCCCGAGGGAATGCGCAGGTAAAACAGAACCGCAACCACACTCAAAAAAACGACCATGAGCGCCGTCCAGAGAGGACGACGCATTAAAAAATTCAATCCTTTCTGTTGCCAACGTACAACGTGAGGAATAAAACGGCCGGGTTGTTTCTTTTTGGTGGAAATGAAGACTACGGCCAAAGCGGGCGTCAAAAAGACCGCCAGAAGCATGGAGACAAAGACGGCAATGGCCAGGGTCGAGGCCAGAGCGCGGAAGAAAATACCGGGCACGCCGGTCAAAAAAACCAGAGGCACAAACACCACCAGCGTAGTAAGCGTGGCCCCTAACAACGGCGGAATAATTTCTGCCGTGGCATTACGGACGGCCTGCGTGCGGGGATGGCCTTCTTCCAGATAGCGCTCGATATTTTCGACGACCACCACGGCGTTATCCACCAAAATGCCAATGGCCGCTGCCAGGCCTCCCAAACTCATTAAGTTTAAATTCATACCCAACAATTTGATAAAAATAAAGCTGATAAGCAGGGCAACCGGAATGATTATGACCGCTACCAGGGTAATCCGCACCCGGCGCAAAAACAGAAACAAAATGAGCATGGTTAACAACGCACCAATAAGCATGGCATCGCGCACGCTTTGAATGGAACGCTGAATAAAATCGCTCATGTCGTACCATTTACGCACCCTCACGCCGGAGGGTAATACCGTTTCCAGCTCTTGCCATTTTTGCTGCACTGCGTGCATAATGCGTACGGCATTGGTTTTGGGCTGTTTGATGATGGTAACCAAAACGGCCGGTTTCAAATCGCTTTCGCAGGCAATAAACGTTTCTTTTAATGCCGGCTGCACCGTGGCGATTTGCCGAAGAAGCACCGGCGTATTATTGCGGTAAGCAACAATCGTATTTTTAATATCGTCTATGCTCTGGAAACGGTTGTCGGCAATGTTCAAATACAGCTTGTGTGCCTCGTTGAGTCGTCCCACAAAGCTCAGGCGATTAGCCTTGCTCAGGGCCTGTTCAATTTGCCGATAGTCCAGACGAAATGCCGCCAGCTTCTGGGGATCGATATTCACCCAATATTCGCGCTGATGTCCTCCCATCACTT
>CAYXUS010000080.1:0-3173 GCA_964468415.1 uncultured Caldithrix sp. | reverse complement strand
TCTGTTCTACATTCACCTGTAATTTCTGGTAATCGAATGTGGCCAAACGAAAGATTACCGCGGAAAACAACAACACGACAAGAATGAGAATGGAATAGAACGTTCCATCCAAACGATCCCGCAGTTTTAAACCGAACATGGGATTGAATTTGAATTTCTTGCGCATTTTCGCTAACCTTTTACTCGATTTACTGTTCAATATTCGCTAAAACTGGTAAATATATGTGTGATTAAAGTCACCGTGGACAAGATGCTTAAAAACTTAGCAGGATGACAAAAAATTAAATCTACTTGAACTAAATTTGAAAAATACCTAACATCCGTTCTTTGTAAGTTTATTAATTCAGAAGTAAAAAATCAACTAAAATTCGAGCAAAGGAGGATCGATGTTAAATCATATTTGGGCATGGATGATCTTGCTGAGCATCTTAATTGCCGGGGTGAACGATGTGTACCATGAACTCAACCGTCCCCCGCAAAACGAGACGAAAACCGAGCAGGTAAAGCCGCGCAACTTAAACAAAGAGACGCGCTTAGGGCAAATTACTTCGGCCGCTATCGATGCGGCAGACACGGCCGTAAAAATCGCTTTTGGACTTATCGGGGTAATGGCGCTCTGGCTGGGCGTAATGCGTGTGGCCGAAAAAGCGGGAATGATTGACATCATCTCCAGAGCGGTTCGCCCCATTACCAAACGGCTCTTCCCCACCATACCCGAAGATCACCCGGCTATTGGCGCCATGATCATGAATATTGCGGCCAACATGCTCGGACTGAGTAACGCGGCAACGCCGCTCGGGCTAAAAGCAATGGAAGAACTGGAAAAACTGAATCCCAAAAAAGGCGTGGCCTCCGATGACATGATCACCTTTCTGGTAATTAATACCAGCGCCATCACTCTGGTACCGGCCACAGCCATTGCCATCCGTGCCTCGATGGGTTCGGCCAATCCGCAAAAAATCGTTATCCCTTCCATCATTGCCGCCACTATGGCGACCATCGTTGGTTTGACCACTGTCAAATTAATTCAATATTTTCAGAAAAAGAGGGGGAAAAAGGAAAATGTTTAAAGTTATCATAGATTGGTTGTCCATTTTAGCCATTCCCGCCATTCTGGGCGTGTTCATTGGCTATGCTTATCTGAAAAAAGTAAAAGTTTACGAAGAATTTGTGGAAGGCGCCAAAGAGGGGTTTAAAGTAGGCGTGACAATCATTCCCTATCTGGTAGCCATGTTGGTGGCCATTGCCATGTTCCGGGCCTGTGGGGCGCTGGAATTTTTAACCAATATTTTAGGCAGCGTTACGGAAAAAATCGGCATTCCGGGGGCGGTACTTCCCATGGCTTTCATGCGTCCGCTTTCCGGCAGCGGCTCCATTAGTGTGATGACCGAAATCATGCAGCACTATGGCGTCGATTCGCTGTACGGCTTTATTGCCTCTACCATGTTCGGAAGCACCGAAACTACCTTCTACGTTGTAGCCGTTTATTTTGGCGCGGTGAACATTCGCAAAACGCGCTATGCTCTGCCCGCCGGACTGCTTGCCGATACGGCCGGTTTGATCACCGCGGTTTACATTTGCAAACTGATGTTCTAAGCTTTGGCAACATTATTAATTCGCAAATTTTACAAACCATTTAAAGACAAAAGGCTGGTGCTTTTCACCAGCCTTTTGTGTAAACAGGAGGCATCCCGTTAATTAACGCAAACCCAGTTCTTTCAGCAGGTACTCGGCACCGGCAAATTTGTCGGTAATGAACAAGACATAGCGGATGTCCACATTTATGGCCCGCTGAATGGCCGGCTCATATTTCCAATCGCTGGTCAGCGCTTCCCAGTTTCCGTCGAAAGCAATTCCCACCAATTCGCCTTTTGCATTAAAAGTAGGGCTGCCGGAATTGCCACCGGTAATGTCGCATTCGTTCAAAAAGTCCACAGGCATGGCATTTAGTCGATTGTCCTTCCAGCCGTTGTAATCCTGCTTTTCGTAAAGGGCTTTTAATTTGGCCGGCACGATAAAGGGCCACTCTCCCGTTTCTTTTTCCATCACGCCCTTCAAAGTCGTAAACGGTTCGTACCACACCGCGTCGCGCGGGAAATACCCGGAAACTTTTCCGTAAGTAAAACGAATGGTACCGTTGGCATCCGGATAAAACGGACGTTTTTGCCAGGCCATCAAGGCAGTGAGGTATTCTCTTTCCAGGGCACGCAATACGGCCTGATGTTGTTCTTGCTCTTTTTTGATCTTTTCAAACTCCGGCTGCAAGGCGCGCGCCAATTTCAAGAAAGGATCGTTCATTTTGTTCAGTTCATCCAAAGATTTTTGGAACAGACTCTGGGCAAATTGCGGATCGGTTAAGCGGGTATGGGCATAGGCCGAATCGACAAATGCGTCCACGGAGGGATAATCGCGAAAAACAAAATTCAGGGCCGAAATTTGCTGATCGGCCGGCAAATTTTTGAGCTTCTTCAGAAAGCGTTTCAACAAGCCTTTGTCAATTTCCGGCGCGTAACTCATGTAGCGGTATTTCAAACGCTCAACCGAACGCTTCACATTTTTTTCTGAAAAGCCCGGATCCCGCTCATCCGGCGCCTTGGCCCGCTGCTCGGCTACGTAATAAATGCTGGAGGCCACACTCGGAATGGTTCCGGCCAAAAAATTGAAGCGTCCCAAAAAGAATTCCCGTTCGAACGAGGCCGCCGATTTTTCGTATTCTTGCTTAAAGCGTTCCAGCAAATCTCCGTAGCGCGCTTTCATCTTTTTGTGACGGTTGACAAACGCCATGAATTCTTTCTCCTGAGCCTGCTTTTGCTCCAGCAGATGATTCTTTTTCATGCCCTGCACATTGCCCTCAAAATTCTTCATGCTGTTGTTTAGCCATTTGCTCATGCCTGCCGCCTTAATGGCCAATTGCGGCGATTGTTTGGCTACTTCATCCAGAAAGGCGATGGTTTCTTTTAAAGCCTTGATGGTCACGGGGTAATATTTGTTCTGGGCAAAAGCCACCGCATAAGAGGTGGAATAGCGCTGCGTTCTTCCCGGATAGCCGATAATAAAGGTCAAATCACCGGGCTTCAGAGGCGTTTTGCTAATTTTAATCCAGCGTTTGGGGTGATAGGGTACGTTGTCTTTCGAATATTTGGCTCCTTTGCCGTCAGGCGCCACGTACAACC
>CAYXUS010000079.1:0-9467 GCA_964468415.1 uncultured Caldithrix sp. | reverse complement strand
TTCGCAGCTTACCACGTCCTTCTTCGCCTCCTCGTGCCTAGGCATCCACCGTGTGCCCTTAGCAACTTAACCTATAATCTGTTCACTACCTCTACGGTAGATACTTACTTACTCTATCTTATCTACTTGTCAAAGAACATTAGTCTTCTTTCAAAAGGGGAGTTGGTGAAAAGAGAGGAAGAGACAGGAGTAAGTGAGATTACTCCTTAGAAAGGAGGTGATCCAGCCGCACCTTCCGGTACGGCTACCTTGTTACGACTTCGCCCCAGTCATCGGCCTTACCTTCGACGACCTTCAGGCCGGCTTCGGGTACTGCCGACTTCCATGGCGTGACGGGCGGTGTGTACAAGGCCCGGGAACGTATTCACCGCGGCATGCTGATCCGCGATTACTAGCGATTCCAGCTTCATGCAGTCGAGTTGCAGACTGCAATCCGAACTGAGACCGGTTTTTAGAGATTGGCTCCACCTCGCGGTTTCGCTACTCGCTGTACCGGCCATTGTAGCACGTGTGTAGCCCGGGGTGTAAGGGCCATGAGGACTTGACGTCATCCCCACCTTCCTCCAGCTTATCGCCGGCAGTCCCTCTAGAGTCCCCGGCTTGACCCGATGGTAACTAGAGGCAAGGGTTGCGCTCGTTGCGGGACTTAACCCAACATCTCACGACACGAGCTGACGACAGCCATGCAGCACCTGTCACGCCGCCCCGAAGGGCTGCCGTATCTCTACGACATTCGGCGTGATGTCAAACCCCGGTAAGGTTCTTCGCGTTGCATCGAATTAAACCACATGCTCCACCGCTTGTGCGGGCCCCCGTCAATTCCTTTGAGTTTCACCCTTGCGAGCGTACTCCCCAGGCGGGGCACTTAATGCGTTTGCTGCGGCACTGATCAGCCTGCGGCCAACCAACACCTAGTGCCCATCGTTTACGGCGTGGACTACCAGGGTATCTAATCCTGTTTGCTCCCCACGCTTTCGCGCCTTAGCGTCAGTTGCGAGCCAGGTAGCCGCCTTCGCTACTGGTGTTCTTCCCGATATCTACGCATTTCACCGCTACACCGGGAATTCCACTACCCTCTCTCGCACTCAAGACCGGCAGTATCAAATGCAATTCCACGGTTAAGCCGTGGGCTTTCACATCTGACTTACCAGCCCGCCTACACGCCCTTTACGCCCAGTGATTCCGGACAACGCTTGCTCCCCCCGTATTACCGCGGCTGCTGGCACGGAGTTAGCCGGAGCTTACTTTGCAGGTACCGTCACGTATGACCCCTTACGAAGCCATACCGTTCTTCCCTACCTACAGGGGTTTACACTCCATAGAGCTTCTTCCCCCACGCGGCGTTGCTGCGTCAGGGTTGCCCCCATTGCGCAATATTCCTCACTGCTGCCTCCCGTAGGAGTCTGGGCCGTATCTCAATCCCAGTGTGGCTGATCATCCTCTCAGATCAGCTATCCATCGTCGCCATGGTAGGCTGTTACCCTACCATCTAGCTAATGGAACGCAGGCCCATCCCTGTGCGGTACCTTGCGGCACCTTTCACACAATACTCATGCGAGCATCGTGCAATATCCGGTATTAGCCCCGATTTCTCGAGGTTATCCCAAACACAGGGCCAGGTTGCCTACGCGTTACTCACCCGTCCGCCAGTATACTCCCCAAACCGAAGCTCGGGTTTCCCCTTGACTTGCATGTGTTAAGCACGCCGCCAGCGTTCGTCCTGAGCCAGGATCAAACTCTCCATTGTCTTAAGCTTGGGCTTCTATAAGCTTTGTGGTATTTTTTTCTTTCTTCCTGTCTTGGATATCGCTCCCTCTCAGAGCCTATCCAACTCCCCTTTTCAAAGAACACGCGTCAAATGCGTCGTCTAATATATAAACTTCTTTATATACGTGTCAAATATTTTTCGTAGCTTTTAGCACATTTTTTTCTTTTTAAAGAACACTGCCGTTTTTAGCGACAAGAGTGCTAATATAAAAATACTTTTGCTTACTTTTCAAATTTTTTTTCATCTCTGCTTTTTCGCTCTTAATTATTTAAAAATACTCAATATAACTCAAACGGATCTCCCGACTCGACCCGGGAGCCAACGAATTATTTTTAAAAATATCTTTCCACAAAAAGTCGATCTCAAGTTTCTTCTGGAATGTCCATTTCACAGCCGCGTTTAAATATCCCTTGCCATCTCCGATACTGCGTCCTGTATTGTCATTCATTGCGGCATCGTACTCCACAAAAATGCTCAATTCATCATTCAAACTCTTCTCAAGCCCGATAAAACCATTCAGGTCTTTGTCACTATCAGAGCGTTCAAAACTGTAGTTTAAACCGCCATGAAATGTTAAAGTTCCCAAAAAACTAAAACTTTTACTGGCCGCCGCATAAAGTCCTTTCGATTTTTCCGCATAGCGTTTTAAACTGCTAAGATACGCTCCGTGCCCCTGCTGATCGTACCCAACAGCAATGGCTGGAAAAGCCAATGCCTCGTCAACAATCCGGTAGCGGATGTTGACACCCACGGTCGGATTCCAGTCAATCGAGCCGTTTCCGATAATGTTCTGCCCTCCGTAAGAAATGCCAAACATCAAGCGATTGGTCAGCCCGACTTCAAGATAACCCAACAAGCCTCCGCGGTCATAAGCATAAAGCACCCCTAAAAAACTTCCGCGCTCCAATGTAGCCGCAGTTGGACAATCAATGATCGATAATGATTTAACGGCTTCAATATTTTGAGATTGTACCGATACCACTAAAAGAGCAACAATTAAAAACGATCGGATCGCGTTTATGATTTTCATAATACCACCAAATGTTAAATGGAACTTTGGAACAAAAAGAAGTTTAGGTACATTAAATTTAATTGTCAAGGACGTTCGAACGGAAATGTTAAATGTTTTGACGTTCATTTACTTGACTGTAAGATCATAGTAAACTAAATTGACACAAAATTATGTTTAACTAAAAAAGTAAGTGTAGGGAGTTCGATGAAGAACAATTTCACCAGCCGTGTTTCTAAGGTTATTCGCTATTCCAAAGAAGAAGCTATGCGGCTTGGGCATGACTATATAGGTACCGAGCACCTTTTGCTCGGGATTATTAAGGAAGGCGAAGGGATTGCGGTTAAAATTTTGCACAATCTCGGAGTCGATCTGAATAAATTAAAAAAAGCCATCGAAGATGCTACGGCACCATCGGGTGGTACATTGACCATTGGCAATTTGCCGCTTTCGAAACGTGCGGAAAAAGCGCTTAAGATGACTTACATCGAGGCCAAAAACTTCAAAAACGACGTTGTCGGTACCGAGCACCTGTTGCTTTCTATTTTAAAAGAAAAAGATAGCCTGGCATCCCAAATTCTGCTCACATTTAATGTGGATTACAGTGCGTGCTATAACGAGTTAGAAAACATCCTTTCGGGCAAGCCGTCAACTCCGGCTCCGAAACAACCGCCTAAAAAAGTAAAAACACCCGCTTTGGACCATTTCGGACGCGACTTAACCCAATTGGCCCTGGAGGGCAAACTGGATCCTATTATTGGGCGTGACAAGGAAATTCAACGCGTTGCACAAATTTTAGCCCGGCGCAAAAAGAACAATCCCGTGCTAATCGGCGAACCGGGGGTCGGGAAAACGGCCATTGCCGAAGGGTTGAGTTTGCGTATTATCGAGAAGAAAGTACCGCGCGTATTGCACAACAAACGTGTGGTTGCTCTGGATATGGGTTCCATTGTAGCCGGAACCAAATACCGCGGCCAGTTCGAGGAACGCATGAAAGCCATTATGACCGAACTGGAAAAAGCCGATGATGTGATCCTTTTCATCGACGAATTGCACACCATCGTCGGTGCCGGTGGCGCTTCGGGTTCTCTGGATGCTTCGAACATGTTCAAGCCCGCGTTGGCCCGGGGCGAACTGCAGTGCATTGGCGCCACTACTTTGGACGAATACCGCATGTACATCGAAAAAGACGGCGCTCTGGAACGTCGTTTCCAGAAAGTGATTGTAGAGCCGACCTCGCCGGAAGAGACACTGGAAATTCTGAATTCGGTTAAAGATCGCTACGAGGCACATCACCATGTCGTGTATACCGATAAGGCCATCGAGGCCATTATTACACTGTCGGAACGGTACATCACCGATAAACACTTTCCCGACAAGGCCATCGATGTTCTGGATGAGGCGGGTTCCCGCGTACACCTGGCCAATTTAGTGGTTCCCAAAGAAATTCTGGATCTGGAAGAAGAGATCGAGCGTATTCGGGCTGAAAAAGAATCGCTGGCCAAATTGCAGGATTTTGAACGCGCAGCAAAATTGCGCGATCTGGAACGGACCTTAGTCGAGAAGCTGGAACAAGCGCGCATTGAATGGGAAGAATCGGAGGAAAACCGCGTGGCCACCGTAACCGAACACGACATTGCCGACGTGGTGGCCATGATGACCGGCATTCCTACTCACCGTATTGAGGTGAGCGAATCTCAAAAACTTATTAACATGGAAAAAGAGCTAAAGAAACGGGTAATCGGTCAGGATCAGGCTATCAAAACCATTACGCGCGCCATTCGCCGCGCCCGTGCCGGATTAAAAGACCCGAATCGCCCTATTGGCTCGTTTCTATTTCTGGGACCGACGGGTGTGGGCAAAACGTATTTGGCCAAACAATTGGCCGAATATCTGTTCGAAAGCCCTAACACTCTTATCCGCGTGGATATGAGCGAATACATGGAAAAATTCAATGTTTCGCGTTTAGTGGGTTCTCCTCCGGGATACGTTGGCTATGAAGAAGGCGGCATTTTGACCGAACAAGTACGCCGTCATCCGTATTCGGTTATTCTGTTTGATGAAATCGAAAAAGCTCATCCCGACATTTTCAACATCCTCTTGCAGGTGATGGATGACGGAATGCTGACCGATTCATTAGGGCACAAAGTTGATTTCAAAAATACCATTATCATCATGACATCGAATATCGGGGTCAAAGATTTGCGGAACGCAAACAGCTTTGGTTTTGCCAATGAAAAAGACAGTGATAATTTTGAACGGATAAAAGCCAAAATCGAAGGTGAGCTGAAACGCGTATTCAATCCCGAATTCCTGAATCGTCTGGATGATATTGTGTATTTCCGCCAATTTACGCAGCCCGATGCTTTGAAAATCGTTGAATTGGTTCTGCAAGATCTGGTTAAAAAACTCAAGGAACGCAAAATCGAATTTCAACTGACCGAAGGAGCCAAAAAATTCATCGCCGAGCACGGGTTCGATCCGCTGTACGGAGCACGTCCTTTGCGTCGCGCCATTCAAAAGTACATCGAAGATCCCATTGCCGATGAACTCATCAAAGGCACCTTTAGCAACGGCAGCATCATTCAAATCAAAATGAAAAACAAAAACGAGCTGTCCTTTACCGAAATCGGTCGCAAGGAAGATGAGCCGGAAGACCTCGAGCTCAAAAAATAGATCGGCGTTCACATATTTTTTAACTGCCCGAGTGACATTTCACTTGGGCATTTTTATTTATTGCCTTATATTCATGACAACTTGTTTCACTAATTAATGGGGAAGTTATGGCGCTACAACTGGATTATTCGAATGTCATCAACGTAAATGTTGGTCAGGAGCATGGTTTAGATACAAAAGAATTGCAAGCATTAACAACCAAAGGCAAAGAAGTTCTGGAAGGCCTACGGAGTAAGGCGAAAAACGGTACTTTGGGATTTTACCAGCTACCTTTTCAAAAAGAGGCCCTCTCGGAAATTAAAACATACGCGGCTGCCGCACGGAAACGTTTTCAGTATTATGTGCACATCGGCATCGGCGGCTCGGCCCTGGGACCCATTGCCCTGCAAACCTCGCTGTTAGATTCCTATTACAACCTTTCCCAAACACCCAAAATGTTTTTCCCGGATAATGTCGATCCCGATTGGATTCATGATCTTCTGCAACACATCGACGTTTCCAAAACGCTTTTTCATGTGGTTTCCAAATCGGGTGCCACGGCCGAAACGGCGGCCACACTCCTCTACTTCATGAAATATCTCAAAGAAAGTCTGGGCGAAAATTTTTACAAAAATTTAATCTTTACCACCGATCCGGTGCAAGGTTTGCTCAACGAAATTGCCCGCGAATATCCGATTAAATGCTTTCGCATTCCGCCGAATGTCGGTGGGCGTTTTTCGGTTCTTTCGCCGGTAGGACTGATTTCCGCAGCCATTGCCGGAATCGACATTGAAGCGTTGCTCGACGGTGCGGCCCAAATGGCACAACGCTGTGATTCGGACGATTTGCTGGACAATCCTGCCTTTCTTTACGCCGCCATTCATTATTTGTACATGAAGAAAAATAAAAACATTAGCGTGATGATGCCTTACAGCAACAAACTGCGTGATTTGGCCGATTGGTATCGTCAGCTGTGGGCCGAAAGTTTGGGCAAGCGCTACGATGTAAACGGAGACATTGTGGAAACCGGTCAGACGCCCGTAAAGGCTTTGGGCGCTACGGATCAGCATTCCCAAATTCAGCTTTATGTGGAAGGCCCCAACGACAAGGTGATTACATTTCTGGAAGTGGAAAAATTTGAGCACAACGAACCCTTGCACAATCATTTTCCGGCTATCGAAGAATTCAATTATTTTGAAGGCAAAACATTGGCCCAACTTTTAAATTCCGAAAAAAAGGCGACTGAACTTGCCTTGACCAATAATGAACGTCCCAATCTGACCATTCGCTTTGATTCCGTTTCTCCGCAAAACGTGGGAGCCTTTTTCTTTTTATTAGAGGCTGCCACAGCTTTTGCCGGTGGATTGTTAAACATCAATGCTTTCGATCAGCCCGGGGTTGAACAGGGCAAAATTGCCACGTATGCGCTAATGGGACGGAAAGGCTACGAACGTAAATTAAAAGAAATCAATGAACAATTGAGCAAGAAGACTCCGTTTATTGTAAAATAAGACATAAAGACAAGCGGAATAGTGCGCGTTTAAATTGCGTTTTGAGCAAAAAGTTAAATTAAAAAAAGGAGCTTGCATTGGCGTACGTTCAACCTGACAAAGAAAAAGATTACGCATTTATTTTGGGTGCTTCCAGCGGTTTTGGCGAGGCCACCGCTTTGGAACTTTCCAGGGCCGGGTTTAACATCATCGGCGTGCATTTGGATCGCGGCGAAGGACTAACCCGTGTAGAAGAGCTAAAACGCCGCATCAGGGAAAACGGCGTGGAGGCCTTGTACTTCAATAAAAACGCCGCCTCCGAAAAAAACCGTACGCAGGTAATCGAGGCCGTAAAAGAACACTTCGGCGATAGTGACAAACGCATTAAGGTGGTGCTGCACTCCCTGGCGTTCGGTTCGCTTGCCCCCTACATTCATCACGATCCCAAAGAGCGCCTGACGCAGAAACAGATGGACATGACCCTAAACGTAATGGCGCACAGCCTGGTTTACTGGACACAGGATTTATTCCATGCCGGGCTGTTGGGACAGGGCTGTAAAATTTTTGCCATGACCAGTTCCGGTTCGGTACGGGTTATTCCTTATTACGGAGCGGTTTCTGCGGCTAAAGCGGCATTAGAATCGCACGTGCGGCAGTTGGCACTGGAATTGGCGCCATTCAAGATGACGGTTAATGCCATTCGTGCCGGAGTAACGTTTACCCCGGCCCTGCGTAAAATTCCGGGCCACGAAACCATGATCGACCTGGCGCTGAGCCAAATTCCTTTTAAACGGCTTACACAGCCTTCGGACATTGCCAAATTTATTTCGGCTTTAGTCACCTCGGAAGAGTTGTGGGCCACGGGTAACATTTTTAATGTGGATGGCGGCGAGGTGATTACCGCCTACCATTCCACATTCCATCCCAAACGATAAAGCAAAGGCCGGGATATCCCGGCTTTTTTTTTGGGTAATTGGCGGGGCGATCGTTACTCATTAGAATGGCCGGGCAGTTGTGTCGGCAAATGGATGCAGCGTAATTCAGAGAGCCATGCCACAAATTTTTGGTATTTCAGCATCTATGCCGTAAATTGGGCGACTTTGTTCAATGTAAATCAAAAAATGAAAGTAAAACGAATGGATTCCAATAAAATTCGCAATATCGCGATTATTGCGCACGTTGATCATGGCAAAACCACGCTGGTCGATCAGCTTTTAAAACAAAATCATATTTTTCGCGATAACCAAAAGGTGCAGGAACGCTTCTTGGATTCCAATGATCTGGAACGGGAACGCGGGATTACCATTCTTTCCAAAAACATTTCTCTGCGTTACAACGGATTTAAAATCAACATCATCGATACGCCCGGCCACTCCGATTTTGGCGGAGAGGTGGAACGCGTGCTGAAAATGGCCGACGGGGTTCTGCTTTTGGTCGATGCCTTCGAAGGCACCATGCCTCAAACCCGCTTTGTACTGCAAAAGGCGCTGAATCTCCATTTGCAGCCCGTGGTAGTCATCAATAAGATGGATCGGCCCAATGCCCGACCGACCGAAGTACTGGACGAAATTTACGATTTGTTCATCGATCTGGGCGCCGATGAAGATCTGATTGATTTTCCTGTGATTTACGCCTCGGCCCGTGAAGGCTGGGCGAGCACGGAACCCGCCGTTAAGGGCAGTGACATGCAGCCCTTGATGGAAATGATCGTCAATGAAATTCCGCCGCCTCCGGTACCGCAGGGAAGCACGCAATTGCAGATTACCAGCATCGACTATTCTCCTTACGTGGGGCGCATCGGCGTGGGGCGTATTTTCCGCGGTAGCGTGAGTACCACCAAGCCCTACAAATTGGTGCGGCGCAACGGTTCACAGGAAGATATCCGTATCAAGCAATTGTTCACTTTTGAGGGGCTGCAAAAAGAAGAAGCCAGCGAGGTAGAAGCCGGTGATATTTGTGCGGTGGTAGGTATCGAAGATATTAATATCGGCGACACCATTGCCGATTTTCAAAATCCCGAGCCGTTGCCCATTATTGCCATCGACGAGCCAACCATCAGCATGATGTTTACCATTAATACGTCGCCGTTTTTCGGACGTGAAGGAAAATTTGTCACCAGTCGCCATTTGCACGATCGCCTGTTCCGCGAAATGGAATCGGATGTGGCTTTGCGGGTGGAGGAAGGCAATTCGCCGGACGTTTTCAAGGTTTCCGGGCGGGGAATTTTGCATTTGTCGATTTTCATGGAAAACATGCGCCGCGAAGGCTTTGAGCTTTCGGTGTCGCGTCCGCGCGTGGTGTTCGAGAAGAACGAGCAGGGCCAGACGCTGGAGCCGGTGGAAGAAGTGGTCATCGACGTCGATGACGAATTCTCCGGTGTGGTCGTTCAGAAGATGAGCGAGCGCAAGGCCGAGATGATGGAAATGCGTCCGTCGGGCGGCAACCGCCTGCGTCTCGTGTTCCACGCCCCGACCCGCGGCCTGATCGGCTATCAGGGCGAACTGATGACCGACACCAAGGGCACGGCGATCATGAACCGTCTGTT
>CAYXUS010000078.1:0-9048 GCA_964468415.1 uncultured Caldithrix sp. | reverse complement strand
GACTTACTCTTTGCACCGCACGGGTAATGGCATTGCGCCGGTGGCTGGTCAGCGAAGTACTCTCATCCGGGTTTTGGGCCAATGCTTCGCTTACCAGAGAGGTGTCGGTAGAGTGGGCGGAATGTTCGCTGGCGTTCATGGGCAAATATTTGGCCATGAGTACGCCCAGGGCAATGCCAATTCCTACCGTAAGAAAAACTTTCCACAGTTTTGACATGATCTTCCAACCTTGTTTAATATTTCAGTTTTTTCAATTTCAGAGATCGGGTTCACCGCAAATTAAAACCTACCGTTTTTGAACTTTTTCCCAATCGGCCAAAAAGCGTTCGATGCCAATATCTGTCAGCGGATGCTTGGTCAATTTTTCGATTACCGCAAAAGGAATGGTAGCGATATCGGCACCCAGCATGGCGGCTTCGACCACGTGCATGGGATGGCGAATGCTGGCCACGATAATTTCCGTTTCGATCATGTAATTGTCGAAAATTTGCTTAATCTGGCTGACCAACTCCATGCCTTCGGTAGAAATATCATCCAGGCGCCCGACAAAGGGGCTCACAAAGGCCGCTCCGGCCCGGGCCGCCAACAATGCCTGAATGGGCGAGAAAATCAACGTGACATTGGTGCGGATGTTTTCTTCCTTTAAACGTTTTACCGCTTTCAGCCCTTCTTTGGTCATGGGAATTTTAATGACAATATTGGGATGGATGGCTGCCAGTTCCTTCCCTTCCCGCACCATGCCATCGGCATCCAGGGCAACCACTTCGGCGCTTACCGGGCCATCCACAATTTCGCAGATTTGGCGGTAAATTTCGCGCGGTTCGCCTTTTTCCCTGGAAATCAACGTTGGGTTCGTAGTAACCCCATCCAGAACGCCCAAACTGGCGGCTTCTTTAATTTGTTCGATGTTGGCTGTATCAATAAAAAATTTCATTTCGTGTTCCTCTACCTTTTGAGTTACTGGTTGCTTTTCACTTTTTCCCAATCGGCCAAAAAGCGTTCGATGCCGATATCGGTTAAGGGAGGTTTGGTCAATTTTTCGATTACGGAGAAAGGAATGGTGGCAATATCCGCCCCGATTAATGCCGATTCGACCACGTGCATGGGATGGCGAATGCTGGCCACGATAATTTCTGTGTCAATCATGTAATTGTCGAACATTTGTTTGATTTGGGCAATCACATCCATGCCGTTTTGCCCGATGTCATCCAGGCGGCCTACGAAGGGGCAGACATAGGTAGCTCCGGCTCGTGCCGCCAAAAGCGCCTGAACGGGCGAAAAGATAAGCGTTACGTTGGTTTTGATCCCTTCCTGCGCGAACACCTTCACGGCCTTTAAGCCGTCTTTGGTCATGGGAATTTTAACCACGATATTGGGGTGAATTTTTGCCAATTCGCGGCCTTCCTGCACAATGCCTTCCCAATCCAGAGAAACGACTTCGGCATTGACGGGGCCGTCAACCACTTCGCAAATTTGTTTGAAAATTTCTTCGGGACTTCCCTTTTCTTTTGCCAGTAAGGTCGGGTTGGTGGTTACACCATCCACCACGCCCAAACTTACGGCTTCCTTAATTTCTTCCACATTCGCGGAGTCAACAAAAAACTTCATTGTTTGTTCCTTTTATGTTTCATTGTTTTTATTTGTTTCGATTTTTTTGCTCAGTTGTAGCGCACCTCTTCCAGAATTAAGCCTTGTGGCGGGGCAGTAAGAGGAACGCGGGTACGATCGCCGGAAAGAATGATTTCTTGTAATGCCTCCAGCCCTATTTTCCCCTGCCCCAGGGCAACCAAGGTACCCACAATCGCCCGTACCATACCATGCAAAAAGCGATTGGCAACAATTTCGTAAACAAGGCGCCCGCTGTCTTTTTCCCAGAGCCACCGGCTGCGAAAAACGGTGCAGCGGTAATGCTTTACATCGCTGTTTACTTTGCAAAAGGCTTTAAAATCTTCATTCATTTTAATAATTTCTGCGCCCTGCTGCATCAACGTTACGTTTAAAGGACTCAAAATGATCCAGGAAAAACGTCGGTGCAATGCCGTTACTTCTGGAGAAATGTAATAGCGATAGCGACGGTCTTTGGCATCGAAACGGGCATGAAAATCATCTTTCGCCACTTCCAGATTTTTGATAACAATGTCACGGGGTAAAATCCCGTTAAGAGAATGTTTTAGCCGCCGCAACGAAAATTCCGGAATGTCAAAATGCGCCACCTGCCCCCGGGCATGCACGCCCGTATCGGTTCGTCCCGAACCCGTTACCCGAATAAGACGTTTAAAAATAACCTGCAAGGCATCTTCCACTTCTCCCTGAATGGTTTGTTGGCCCTTTTGCAGTTGCCAACCAAAGTATCGGGTCCCGTCGTATTCAATGGTCGCTTTAATTCTTGGCATTGTCCCGTTCATTTTAATAGAATAAAGCAATATAAAGGATTTTTCAATCGGATTCAAGTTGCAATATTTGATGTAAGTTTAGAAAATTAAACAGGTTAAATAGTTTGCTTATTTCTCCCCTGCAAAAAATAATAGGCGCCTAAAAAAAGACGCCTATTTAAAAGATCGTATTTTAACAAAATGTCAATTTTATCTGCGCTCGAATCGGTAATACAGGGCAACCAGAAAGCCCAGAATCATTAAAATCGTCCCCAGCCACAGCAAGTTGATAAACGGCTTCACCGAAACCTCGACCGCCAGCACTTCTTTGCCCACCATCGGATTGTCTTTTGCCGCATCACCGTCGGAAATGACGATTTCGATGGAACGATTTTCCACATTGATGCTCTTCAACAGGACCTTGCTTTTACCGTCAACAAACGTAACCGGCTCGACGGCCTTCCGATTGCGGTGCATTTGAAGCCCGGGACGAATTTCCCCGATCAATTTCCCGTTTTCATTGTACACATCAATAATGGCTTTCAAAACAATGTCTTCCCCGCCCATCTGGTGCGCATTCATATCGTAGCCTTTGAAATAAAGGAGAAAGGTTTTGTAGGGAATTTTCTTTTCTTTAATTAAGGTCAGTCGTTCACCCTGCGGCAAGGTTTGATCGGCCGGAATAATCTGTATAGGCGAGATGTACAAATCCTGAATCCACTTGTTTTCTACCGAAGGGCCAACCATCCAGGCCTGGCTGTAATCGCTCCAGTAAAACTTTGCCATTTCCTCGTGACCGTCCACATCCAGCATAACGCGATTTTTCCCATCGGAACCCGGCCTTTGACCAAGATAGCTAATCTGGTAGCCAAAAACCTTTTGCGGCGTGTTTTGCGGAAGCATGACTTTTTCTTTGCGATCGTATCCCGTAGAAGTTACGATTCCCATAAGCATCAATCCCACCCCAACGTGTACCAGATAGCCACCAAAGGCGTAATTTTTTTTGCGCAACATTTTGATGGTTATTTGGCCGTTAATCAAAATCAAAAACAGGGCCAAAATCATGATGACCAAGGGGATGAATTGCCGGATGCCCAGAAAATAGACCACGACTCCGAAAATCAGGCTTACCGCCCCGTGCAAGGCAACGCTGCGCATTTTGTCCCAGCTGGAAGTGCTCCAGCGTAAAATCGGGGCCAGCGCAATGAGCAGGGCTGCCAGAATCGCGCCCGGCCCGGCCAGATAATTGTAATATTCCGTGGCAAAACTTTCGGCTTTACTTTTGAACACCCCGCTAATCAAAGGCCAGGAGGTGCCAATAAAAATGAAGATACCAAACAACACCAGGACGAGAATGCCAAAGTTAAGGAAGCTTTCTCTGGTGGCAAAGTCGGTGTAAACCGGCTGATATTTCACTTCGTTAATGCGGAACAGGTAGGCCAGAAAACTCAGTGCAAAAAAGAAGAGCACCAGCCCGATCAAATAGCCGCTCAATTCGGATTTGCCGAAAGAGTGTACCGAAAAATCCGTAAGAATGCCGCTGCGCGTTAAAAACGAACCGTACAATACAAATACAAACGTTAACAAGGCCAGCAGAATATTCGTCTTTTTCATGCCGCCCTGTCGTTGCTGAATAAGAAGCCCGTGAATGAGCGCCAGACTAAAAAGCCAAGGGACCAGCGAACTGTTCTCCACCGGGTCCCAGCCCCAGAAGCCGCCCCATCCCAGCGTAACGTAAGACCAATAGCCGCCCAGAATAATGCCGGCGCCCAGAAGCAATCCGGCGAATACGGCAAAAGGCAAAACGGGTTTTACCCAGGTATCGTAATTGCGTTTGATAAGGGCATACATGGCAAAGGCAAAGGGGATCATGCTTGCAGAGTAACCCGCGAACAGAATGGGGGGATGAATTACCATCCAGGGATCTTCCAACAACGGATTCAACCCTGTTCCATCGGGAGGCACCACACCGGGCGGGAACGAAGCGGGATTAACCTGCCAGACATATTCGAAAGGATTTTTACGCACGAGAATAATGGTAATAAAGGCCAGCACCATAAGCATAAAGCTCATGACCAGCGGTTCTTCTTCTTTTCGTGTTTTAATAATCCAGAATCCGTAAAGCGCGCCTAATGCCAGCCAAAGTAGAAAGGTGCCTTCCTGACCGGCCCAGAAAGTAGAGATTAAATAGAACAAACTCAGATCGCGCGAGGAATAACTGAACACGTAAATCCATTCGAAATGGTGGGTTAAAATGCCGTACATGAGCAGAACGGCCTGAAAAAAAATTAAAATACTGGCCGTGTAAAAGGCCACACGGGCGAACGTCAGCAAAGAAGCTTCCCGGCGACGGTCGTACAAATAATAGGCAACGATGCTTAAAATTAAGGCGATAAACGTAAGAGCCGTGGCTGTAATTCCAATAATCATGAATTATTTCCTTCCGGTTGATACTTGGACGGACACTTAACCAGCAATTCTTTGGCGTGAAAAATCCCGTTTTCGTACTTTCCCACACACACCACATGAGAGGCCTGATCAAAGTTACCGGGCTTTGCCCCGTCGTAAACCACGGTTAGCACTTCACCGTCTTCTCCCCGGATTTTAAAGGTAAATTTTTTAGTGGTGATATCAAAGTACCCATTGTCAAGGCGTTCGCCTTTTACCTGAACCGTTTTGTGCGCTTGTTTGGCTTCCCGAATGGAAACGTAGGGGGTTAACGATGCATTGAATGAAATGGCAGCCCAAACGGTAAAGCCAATAATAATAATTCCACCGATAATATATTTCGAACGCATGTTGGCGCTCCTTTTTTTCGTTGAACTGTACAGAACCGTTTTTACTCTTTGCCGGAAGTTTCGTTCATTTTAAATGCGTCCAGTTCGCGTTTTAATTCCTTTACGTCCCGGTCGGTTTTATTGACGTAAAGAAAAACTCCGGTCCAAATAACCAAATTAATAATCAGGACGACATACAATGGATTCATGATTTACTCCTCAAATAATTTGGATTCGTTTAACTCGCGTAAACGATACTTTGCCCGTGCCTGTTTCAGGCGAATGGAAAAAACCCACAAAAAGAAAATGGTTTGGGTGATTAACGAGCTAAAAAACACAATGCGCTGCCGTGCTTCCATATTGACCTTTCCCTGAGCATTGATCACAGGATCGGGATGTAAGGAGAAATAAATGCGCGGCACGATAAAAACGAAAAACGGCACGGTGACAAAAGCCAACAAAGAATAAACGGCAGCCAGACGTGCCCGGCGGTCTTCTTGCTCCAGAGCAGCCCGCAAAGAAAAATAGGCCCCGTAAATGAGCAGCAAAATAAAAATGGAGGTTTCCCGCGGGTCCCAGTTCCAAAAAGAATGCCAGATCATCTTTGCCCAGATAGAGCCGGTAACCGTGGCCAGAATGGCAAAAAGGATGCCCATTTCGTTGCTGATTTTGGCGTAAGCGTCGTAAATAATTTCTTTTTTTCTCAGGTACATAACGCTGTAATAGGCCGCTATCAGAAAAAACACCACGCTCATCCAGGCCACCGGAACATGAAAATACAGTACCCGGGTGTACGGGCCCAGTCCTTCTTTTAAAGGCGCCCAAAAGAACGCTCCGACTAAAACCAGAGCAAAAGCCAGCCACAATAAAAATTTGGCGATTTTTGTAATCATGTCCATCCCATTCCTTTAATTAAACGGATTAGAACAATGTTTTCTTCCCTAATTTATTCGTTCCAAACATAGTCAAACAACAAAATTCCGGCGGTAATAATCACTACCCCGTAGGCAAAAAGTGCCTGTAATTCTCCCTGCACTTCGGCAATGGCAGCTGTCTGCGTAACTGTTTTTGTCGCACTAATGCCCGTAATCAACACCGGTAATAAGATAGGAAATGACAGCACTGTAAACAAGGCACCTTTGGTACTTGCCCTGGAAATAATGGCGGCCACAATGGTACCGCCCCCGGCCAGTCCAAAACTACCAATTTCCACAATCAAAATAAAGAGCCACAGGTTGGCTACCGTAAAATTCATCAATCCCATAAACAAAGGGATGAGGATTATTTCCAGCACAAACAGTAACAGCAAGTTAAAGAGAAACTTTCCCAGATAAATGTGCAGGGGACGCGCCACCAACTTAAGGGTATCGGCGGTTTGGGCTTCTTCTTCGCGGATAAAAATGTGGGAGAGCCCAGACATGGACGAGAAAAAAAGGATAATCCAGAACAAAGCCGCCAGAATTTCGAGCCCGGCCGAAAAGGTGCCAATGGCAAAAGAAACGGCGCTTAATGTTACAATGGCAAAAAGCAAGATAGCGTTAACCGCGTAACGCGTTTTAAATTCTTGCCGGATATCTTTAACAAAAATTAACCACGCTTCTCTCATACCGGTTTCACCTGAATAATATGATCGGCCAGAAAAAGGTCTTGTTTGTCATTGGTGGCAATAATTAAGATGCCGCGCTGTTTTTGTTCTTTTAGTAATTGATACACGGTTTCAACACCCTGTTCATCCAGATTGGAGCTGGGTTCGTCTACCAGAAGCACTTCGGGCTGGTGAAGCAAAGCGCTAACGTATTTCAGTCGTTGTTGCATGCCGGAAGAATAGGTTTTAACGGCATCGTGCTCACGTCCCTGCAGTCCCATAATTTGCATCAAATCCCGAATACGTTCCCGATGGTTCTTCAACCCGCGCATGCGCGCAAAAAAATCCAGATTTTCCTGAGCGCTTAGTTCCTGATAGAGCTGCAAATAGGGGCCAACCAAACCGATGTGTTCAAAAATACGTTCGCGCGGGACGCGTGTGCCGCCGGACAGCCGGTATTCTACACTTCCACGGGAAGGTGCGATTAAATTAGCCAGAATCTTAATGAGTGTGGTTTTACCCGAGCCGTTATGCCCCACGATGGCCAAGGCCATACCCGTTTCTATTTCGAAATTGATTTTTTTCAGCACCAGATGGTTACCAAACCGTTTGACAATATTGTTGGCAATCAGCTTCATGAATGGCATAACGCTTTCGTTAAACAAACATTTTCAAAGGGCTGAAGTTAAATATTTTTTTCACGACAAACAAATTAAAAGGAAAGAGAAAAAACGGAATCTCCGGAATGGCAACGCAAGAACAGTTTTAGACCGGACCTGATTTAAATTTTCAGCGTACCAAAAGCATTTTGCCGCTTTGCCGTTTCCCGGCCACGAAAAGACGGTAGAAATACCAGCCACTGCTTACGTTTACGCCGCGTTCGTTCTGCCCTTTCCAGTTAAAGCGATGCCTGCCACCAAACAAATTTCCCGAAAAAAGCGTGCGAACCTTCTGGCCACGGGCATTAAATATCTCCAGCCGAACCGGATGACTGCCACCAGGCAGCGTAAACTCGATGTTCGCCTGCCCGTTAAAAGGATTGGGAAAACTGAACAGATTGAAATCGTTAACCGAAGCAACCGCCGGGGCGCTTCTTTCGATGGCACTGGGCCCACTGGACACGCCCAGAGTAAACAACGAATATTTGTGCAATGCCTGAGTTACCTGAGAAATTGTAATCACGTTTTTGGCCGTATCAATGACCTGAGAGCCCGGCTGTAAAATTTGCCATTCGCCTCCATTCCCTGCCGTGTCATTCCAAAAGCAAAAGCGCAAATCGCTTTCTTTGGCCGACAAATTCTGCCAGGCCGGAATGCTATCGTAGCGAACAATCAGGCTGGCTTCGTAGGTTGCCGCATGAGACACGATGGTGTAAAACGCGGAAGAAGCCACTTTTTGCAACCCCGCTTCAAAAGCAGTGCTGTCCGGCGTGGGGCCGTAATTCAAAAATACGGAAGTAAGTCCGCCGGGATACGGAGACGCATATTTAATACGTAGTTTTGTTCCGTAGAAATCGAGCGTGTCAGGACTGCCGGCTGCCACATCCTGAGTTTGCGCCGAGTTATTTTCCCACCAGGCCAGTTCACCGGCATCCTGTGCCGTGCCCACCAAATCCTGATCGCCGTCGCCATCCAAATCATTGGCACAAATAAAATAGGCATAAGTAAAGGCATCATCGATGGTGTAGCGCGTAAAATTCTGCTGACCGTCATTTTCGTACCAGTACACGGTGTTGGCATTGTCCACGGTCAATGCAATGTCCATATCGCCGTCGCCATCCAAATCGCTCACTTGAACATGGCGGGGGCGGGTCAGGTTCTGGTCGATAATTACCCGATCCGTAAAATTGCCACTGCCATCGTTGCGCCACCAATCCAGTGTTTGCGATTTGTAGCCCACCGCCACAATGTCCGGGGCTTTATCGCCATTCATATCGACAATTTGTACGTCGTTGCCACCGTAATAATCGATGATCTGCTGTTGCTGAACAAAAGAGGTATCGGTTTGTTGTGCCCACCAGGTCAGGTCTTCTCCTGTCTGGGCTGTCGAAGAAAAATAATCCAGCCAATCCACCATAGCCACATCGTACAAGGTATCGCTATCCAGCCAGCCCACGTCGAAAGCTGCCGGTGAAGGTACCTGTGCCACTAACTTATTACGGAGGATCAGCGTATCGCTGCGTCCGGTATTTTTCAGAAAACGAATGGAATCCTGCACCGTTCCGGAATTCGCCGCACCGTATTCGGCATCATCGCCAAAGCCGTCCACCACATCCAGCCAGCCATCCCGATCGAGATCTACGATTTTCACTTCA
>CAYXUS010000077.1:0-5474 GCA_964468415.1 uncultured Caldithrix sp. | reverse complement strand
TTATTCCTTAATTCCAATATCCAGCCGAATAAGGCAAACAGATAAAACAAACCCTGCAAAACGGCTAACCAGGTGTAAAATCCGTCCATCTTTAGGGCAAGGATAATGTTTAAAACAAAAATTAATACCAGCAATGGCGGCACAACGGCCCAACGTAGCATGCGGTGCGAAATATACTGAAATGAGAGCAGGCCGAATTTGCGGATATTGGTTAGCTTACGCAAACGCATCATCGCCTGAAAGCCCCCGGCAGCAATGCGCACTTTTCTTTTAAATTCTTCCCGGATCGAAATCGATGGGTCTTCGTACGAAACGGCTTCTGGCTCATAAACAACTTTGTAACCTTTGGCGGCAATCAACAAAGACATCACAAAATCTTCAATTATCGAATCTTCCGGGACCGGCTCGAACAGTTCCTTGCGAATGGCAAAAATTTCTCCGGCAGCGCCGACCACGGTAAACAATTCCGAGTCTTTTCTTTTTAAGTACGATTCGTATTTCCAGTACAGTCCTTCTCCCTCTCCAGCCGTGGAGCCTTCTTCGGCTTTTACCCGTTTTTCACCGGCAACGCATCCAACTTTGGGGTGCCGAAAATGACGCACCAGTTTTCGAATGGCCTGCGGATTAAACATGGAATTTGCGTCCGAGAAAACAATAATTTCCCCTTTGGCCAGCGGTACAGCACGATTGACTGCCGCAATCTTACCACGTCGTTCCGGCTGATACAAAACCCGAACATCCGGATATTTGGCCAATTTTTCATTTGTTCCGTCCGTAGAGCCATCGGTTACGAACATGATTTCCAGCTTTTCCTTCGGATAATCAAGCTGATAGGTATTCTCCATTTTGGCATCGATCACCGACTCTTCATTGTATGCCGCGACCAGCAATGTCACCATTGGCTCAAAATCATCTTCGGGAACGGATCGATCTTCGAAGGTGCTGAACCGGCCTATTTTGGGGTTAATACGCACAACCCCATATCCTTCGGGTAATTTAATTAAATAATGAAATCCCGGAATCCGTGTTAAGATGCTAATTAAGATTCCATAGCCAAAATAGGCATAAAAGACAATGGCAATCGCAATCCAAAATATCCATTCCATTACTTTTTCTCTGTCATTAGGGTTAATTGTTTAATAAAAAGAAAAATAGAAATCCCGAAAAATATCATCGCGACGACATCCGAAAGGGCGACTCCGTCGTGGTAATTCAAATAGAACAGCACAGGCCCTTCCCATTCTCTCGGCAAATCTACAGCGACTATAAAAAGGCTGAAAGAGAACAGAACTAAACTTAAAATAATTTTAAAAATTATGGATGCAGTACTACTTTGTTCTTGTTGCTTCTTAAGCTGTCGGTAATAAAAGTCGACCTGTTCACTATCAAAATACGTTTGGGTTAATGTCTCTTCAAATTGGTCCAGAATTTGAAGGAAATCTTCCCGAAGGTCCTCCGTTAATTCTTTCTTGTCTGGGACTTGTTTTACATTGACTTTGATTTTTTGTTGAAGGTCAAAATCCAATCGTTCGAATTTTCCTTCAATCCCCTCTAAACCCGTTCGGTCTGCTTTTCTTCTTTTTCGTGGCTTGCTCATGAGACCTCTTTTCCAATTCTTAGGTTTTTACAACCGAAATTTTTGATTTACTGGAAAAATGCCATTTTAATGAAGCCAAATAGGCCTTCATGCCTTTTACGGCATCCTGATATTGCGGAGAATCCTTGTCTTTGATCAATTTGATTAAAGCAAACCGAGCAATCCAGAAAAAATGGTAAATGGTAGTACGGATGCGATAAATCCAGTATGTGTACCAGGGATAATGTTTCTTGAGAAAAATGTAAAAGCTCTTGTAATTTTGGATAAACATTTCCACATGGCGCTGGGAAGAAGCTGCTTTGCCGTAGTGGATGATTACGGCATCGGGAATGTACACAATTTTGGCCCCGGTTTCTTTAATGCGCCAGCACCAATCCACCTCTTCACCGTAGATATAAAATTGCTCGTCTAAAAGGCCAATTTTTTCCACAATAGATTTTCGTACCATTAAAACAGCGCCCCGGGCCCAGTCAATCTCTCTGACCGTAGAATGATCCCAGAAAGCCACTAATTTTTTCGAAAGAACTTTACTGTTTGGAAAAAGCATCGGAATGAGGCGGTTTTCCAGCAAAGTCCGCCAAAATGAATAAAAATTGCCGACACTTTTTTGTAATGTACCATCACCGTTTAACAACTTGCTGGCACACGCGCCAACCTCCGGATGCCCATCCATATAATTTACCATCTTGTCGATGGCGTGATCCAATACTTTTGTATCGGGATTCAAAAGAAGAATGTATTCGCCCCTGGCCAAAGGAATAGCCTGATTATTTGCTGCGGCAAACCCCCTATTTTGATCATTGGCAATTAAGTGCACCTGCGGAAAATTTTGGCGCACCATGTCGGCGCTTCCATCCGAAGAGGCATTATCCACCACAAAAACTTCGAAAGGGACCGTCGTCTCATCATAAACCGATTGGAGACATTGCCTTAGCAATTCCCGGGTATTCCAATTGACGATAATGATAGAAACTTTCATGGTTTCCTCTGAATTTTCCCAATCATTTCCGGCAAATAATACAAGGGATCTTCAGGCACGTTCACCTGAAATATCTGTTTAAAACGGTCTATTTTAGCCGTAAATTTTACGACTTCCACTGTTCGGGGCGGATCGACGATAATTTTACTTTCGGTATTGGTTAATTGCATGATCCGTTCTGCAAGTTCGAACAGAGTGGTACCTTTGCCGGACCCCACATTGGTTGGCCCCTCGAGCGCCTGCTGATTGTTCATGGACTGCATGAGCGCTTCGACCACAATCTCGACGGAAACAAAATCGATGACCTGCTTTCCGCCATAAATATGGATGTTTTGATTATTGAATACATTATTCAAAAAAATAGGAATGACCCGATCAAAATCACGCTCGCCATACACATTGGCCAGACGTAAAATAACAACTTCAAAATCGCCCATATTTTGGAAAACCTGGCAATACTTTTCCCCGGCAACCTTGCTGGCACCGTACGTATTTTTTGAGGTCAAAGGATGATTTTCATCTACAGGCAAATATTGGGCTTCGCCGTATGCCTCGCGGGAAGAAGTAAAAATTAACCGCCTTACACCGTGCTTTTTACACGCCTTTAACACATTAAATGTGCCCACCACATTGGAATTAAAAGAATAATCGATGTCTTCTACAGCGCCTAAAACATTGGATTGTGCCGCCAAATGAAAGACGATCTCCGTATCGGCAAACAGTTCTTCAATTTGATCATAGAATCGAATGTCATTGGGGAAAAATTCAATCGCATTATTTTCAAGATGGGTTTGAATATTTTCTTTTTTACCGCGGTGTAAGTTATCTAAGACCCGTACGTTAAATCCTTCTTTCACCAGGCGGTCAACAAGATGGCTTCCGATAAAACCGGCACCCCCAGTAACCAGTACGTTCATTTTCCCTCCTTTCAAATTTGCCAATTATTTTCGGCACTTTTAAGATTAAATTTAGATTTTTTATTGACTTGAACCGCTTTTTACACTCTTTGTTAAAATTTATTACGCACTGGCTTCTTCCATGCGCAATTTGCGACTGGCTTGCTCTAATTGACTACCACGACTAATAATTGCTGCCATTACCCAGAACATCAAACTGGTTGGCACCTGATTTACCGCCTGTTGTGCATAATTCACAATGTACAATGTAAAAAGCGAACAGATCATCCCAAGGGCAATAGATTTCATCGCCGGATCACGAATGCGAAAATAACTCTTGATGCCTTCTATGAAAATGGTAATCCACAATAACATGTAAATAGTTAGCCCGATCCACCCTAACTCAACGGCAACCCGCACATATCCCGAATCCGGAGGGAAACCGGAGAGAAAAGCATTGGGTGCGAAACGTTGTCCCCAAATACCGGTCGCACCTAATCCGCCACCGAGCGGGTGCTTCCAAACCCAGGGCCGAATTCTCCTTTGATTTTCAAGTCGCACCAAATAGGAAGGGTCATCCGATGGTTGAAAAGCGGATTGAAAACGTTTAATCGTCGGGTTACTGGTGGGCATGACAATGATCACTCCCATCATTAATGCACCAATCACTGCCAAGGCGTACATTTTTTTGTTCTTGGAAAGGATGATAAACATAAACATGCCAATCGGGAAAATCACAAAAGCGGCTCGCGTACCCGAATAGAGCATGGCCTGAAACATCAGAATGAGAACGATCACCAAAATGACTTTTTTATGAAGCGCTAAACGTTTGTTGCCTAAAATTAGTGCGGCTATTAGCACCTGCGTGTACCCCATATTAAAACCAAAAGTAACCGGATCGGCCATAAAGGAGAATTTTCGCAAACGCCCCCATTGGAAAAGGAGCCAAAATCGTTTGGGATCGGCATGTACCCAACGGTCTTCAAACCCTGCCAATCCGATTAAATCCTGTTTAATTCCGTAAAGTGCGGCTAACAAGGAAAGTAAAATCCACAACTTAACCAGACGTTTAACCTGTTCTTTGGTTTTTAAAACATAGGAAACGATAAAGTAAAACAGCATATATCCGGCCATCGAGCGCATGGTGTAAATAAAACACAGCTTGCAACCGGCTGCCGGATTAAAAAACGTGATAAACACATAGCCAATGTAGATAAGTACCATCCGTGAGATAGCGCCCTTGGCAAAATCCCAATTCTTCTCGGTTATGTTATTGTAAAACACGCTAAAGGCCAGGGTCATCATCATTACGTCGGTAAAAAGCCCCACAGGAACATTGGGAATAAACCGTTTAATGCCAAGCAAAAAATATGAAACGGTTAAAATAAAATACACACCAAAAGTTGGATAAAATAAAGAAGCCAATAAAAGAGGCGTGCCAATGACAGCCCCTAACAACAGAACGCCAAGGGTAAAGCCCATCCTGCCCAGGACAAATGCATAAAAAAGCCCCCCACCAACAGACAGTAATACGCCAAGCCAGTTCCCTAAACGCTCGTCAAATATGCGTTGCTTAATTTTCTCTTTGACAAAAACAAAAATACCGGATCTTTTGGAAGGATACATATTATTTTACAGTCCGATCATTACTTTTTGCCACAAATAAATTCCAAAGAGAATTATGACAAGATAGGCGACACGCCGGAAGAAATAATCGGCCGTACTTTCAAATGGCTGATGGCAATGCGGGCAGGTATCAGGAAAGAGTTCTTCCACCTGTTTTTTACAATGCCGGCAAAATTTAACTTTGTTGAAATCATCCACATCATCTTCTGTTAAGATGAAATCGCCAAAGTCTTTATATTTAATCATGATTTTTCTCCTGGTTTTACCCATTTCTTTTTGTCGAAATCCCAAACCCGTACCACTTTAGCCGGGTTGCCGACAGCCACGGAATAGGGAGGTAAATCCGTTAATACCACGGCATTGGCACCAATACGCG
>CAYXUS010000076.1:0-25624 GCA_964468415.1 uncultured Caldithrix sp. | reverse complement strand
GTTGCACGATGTTGGGGATATTTTTTACGCTATCGGGAACCACAAAAATCGTATCGTCCCCGGCAACGGTACCTAAAATATTGCTTTTGTCGAGGCGATCCAGATAAACCGCCACTCCCTGAGCACGCCCGGGCATGGTTTTTACCACAATCAAATTCTCGTTGTGCATTACATTAATAATTTCCATGCCAATAATTTGCGCGATGGCTTTTGAATTTTCTTCCTGGTGTAAAATGTATTTGTACCCGTCGGCATGAGGGATGCGGATAATATTCATTTCATGCAAATCCCGAGAAAGCGTGGCCTGGGTTACGTCGAACCCTTCGTTTCGCAGTTTATCCAATAAATCTTCCTGACTGGTAACAATTTGAGTCGTCACAATTTCTTTGATTTTTGTTTGGCGCATCACTTTGTTGTGCATATGCTTATCCTTTTTGTTCGTTTTCTTACCGGAATTGCATTCCCTAATTAATAAAATTAGATATTTTTGATAATTATTCCAAAATTTTTTAGAATATTCCATTTTTTACGGATACGCTTGGGGCGGCTGTCAACAATAACAAAACGCGTTTCTTAAAGAATACCCACAAAAAGCGCAATTGAATTACAACGATTTTTGTTCTAAATTGATTCCTTGAGCACGACGGTTTTTCGCCTAACCAACGCCAAAGACTTTTTGCTTCGATCAAGGCAGCCACATTCAGGGCCTTACTGCCTTGAAGTAAAAAACTACAAACCGGCAAACTTTCTCACGGAAATGTTTTGCCTTACAGTGCGTGCCGGGTTAAAACGCCTAAAAAAGCCCGGCGTAAAGTGCCCATGAATTTAATCACGATTGTTTCGGAGGTTTTGAATGAAGAATAAATTTTTTGTGGCTTTTGTTGCCATTCTGTTAATGGCAGCCTGTACACCCCGCATGGCCAAAAAGGAACAGCCGGCGGAATCCCCTGTTTCCAAACCGTCCTTCCGAATTTGGGCCACAGCTTATGCCCTGAAAGACGGGATTAATGTGCGCAAAGGCCCCGGGGTTAAGTTTTCAGTGGTTACCCAACTGGAAGACGGCGATGAAGTGCGTATTCTCGGCAACAAAAACGGTTGGTACAAGGTTTTGCTGGACAAGAATCGGATCGGCTGGGTACAAAGTCCCTTTATCGGGCCCCGCACGCTAAGCCGTTCGCGGATGGCCAGCGCCTTTAACGATACGGTGATGCAGGCTTTTGATGCCACGCTGTACATCGACAAAAATCATCCTTACCGTGTTATCTATCTGGAAACCAAACAGCCGATTAAAAAGGCCAAACGTCTGGCACGCAAAATTGGCCGGGCTTTCCAAAAAAAGGTTTACCCCGGCAAACTTACCATCAATTTGATTCGTCCCGGGCAGAGTAAATATTTTGCTCAGGTGGTTCTACCGGCCATCGGTCTTGCGCGAATTCCCGCACCGCTCATTCTTCACGGATATTTAAAGAAGCTGGTTGTAAAAGGGAAAGCCGTTAAACTGGTCGTCATTGTGCACAACCCGCTGTCCCGAAAGGAATTATTGAGAACGGCCCGAAAAATTTCCGCGGCTTACTCTTACCCTTTTACCAAGTCCGAAATTGTCATTCGGCTGGCAAAAACCGACGGTACAAAAGCGCCTTGCCTTTTGTATTTTGTGGAGGACGAATACGGAGAAAATTACGTTTTCAACAAATGTTCGCTTTAAACAAAAAGGCGGTCCGGAAGGCCGCCTTTTTTAATTTAATTCGGATTTAAAATTTGCTTTTGGGACGCCGTGCGCCAAATTCCGCCTCGCACGGGGCGTTTTTGGTGACGTATTTGTTTAACTTTCTGCACCACAGGGCCAAGAACGTGCGACACGTTCCCGAGCCGTCAATGGCTTCGTCTTTGGGAAACTCGGCATATTCACAGCGCAAATCACAAAATTTAATGCGACTGGTAGTCACACCGGCATTATCTGTTTTCTTTTGCGTCGTCATCTTTTTCCCGTTTACAGTGTTTCCAGGGCTTTTTTAATTTTGCCGAAGGCCCAGTCAATTTCCTCTTTACTGATAATCAGTGGAGGCGCCAGACGAATTACGTGCTCGTGGGTTTCTTTGCACAGCAATCCTTCGTTCTGCAAAAACTCACTAAAACGCCGTGCGCCGCCGGCTTCCGGCTTTAATTCAATACCAATAAACAGACCGCGACCGCGAATTTCTTTGACGTGTTTGCTGTTTAAATCTTTCAATTTATTCAAAAGATAATTTCCCAATTCGGCCGAACGTTCCGGTAGTTTTTCTTCTACAATCACATCGAGGGCTGCAATGGCAATGGCCGCGCCCAGAGGATTACCTCCAAATGTGCTGCCATGATCTCCCGGACGGAATACACCCAAAATTTCCTTGCTGCTCACTACCGCCGAGACCGGATAGAATCCCCCGGACAATGCCTTACCGATGATGATCATATCGGGTTTTACTCCTTCTTCATGCTGATAGGCAAATAATTTACCGGTACGTCCCAACCCGGTCTGCACTTCGTCCAGTACAAACAGTACGTTGTTTTGCCGGCAAATGTTTTGTACTTCCCGCAAATAACCTTCGGGAGGAATAATAATTCCGCCTTCGCCCTGAATCGGTTCCAACATTACGGCTGCCGTATTTTCGGTAATGGCTTGTTCAATGGCTTTACTATCTCCGTAGGGCACAATTTTAAACCCCGGAGTAAAGGGGCCGAAATGCTCTTTGTATTGTTCCTCGGTCGAAAAACCGATGATGGTTGTCGTACGTCCGTGAAAATTGTTGGCGCATACGATGATTTCTGCCTTTTCATCGGGAATACCCTTTTTGGTGTAGCCCCATTTCCGCGCGGCTTTAATGGCCGTTTCGACGGCCTCGGCACCGGTGTTCATGGGAAGCACCATCTCCATTTCACACAAATCGGCCAGCTTTTTAACGAACAGGCCTAATTTGTCGTTGCGAAAGGCGCGGGAAGTTAAGGTGAGCTTCCGGGCCTGTGCTTCCATTGCCTGCAAAATTTTCGGATGGCAATGGCCCTGATTCACTGCGGAATAAGCACTCAAAAAATCCATGTATTTCTTGCCATCCACATCAAATACCCAAACGCCTTCGCCGCGTTCAATAACGACATCCAAAGGATGGTAATTATGCGCACCGTATTGATCTTCCAGTGCAATGTATTCTTTGGAATTCATGGAATCTCCCTTCATTTGTTTCGCCCATTCTGTCTGGCGTTTTGTTTCTCAAATATCACCGAAACAAAAATAATTTACAAATTTTATTTTCCTTGCTGCGAAACGAGATTTGCGTCCTGTTGATTTTGCCCGCTCAGAGCAAAAAGCCACAGGGTAATCAGGCATGAATGGTTGTACCGGCCTTGCCTTTTAATGCTTCGCCTGTTTTTTCGATGGAGGTAATAATCACCTTTTTGCCGCCGCTTTTGATGAAGTTGATGGCGGCCTGAATTTTGGGTCCCATCGATCCTTTGGGAAATTCGCCCTGCGCCAGATATTTTTCCGCATCGGCTACGGTGAGCTCGTCCAGATCGATTTGCTGCGGGGTACCAAAATGCAGGGCCACTTTTTCCACGCCGGTCACGATGATTAACTCTTCCGCACCGATCTCCTTGGCCAACACGGCTGAAGCCAGATCTTTGTCGATGACCGCATCCACGCCTTCCAGCCAACCGGGATGTTTGCTGTGATCGATGTACACGGGAATACCGCCTCCGCCGGCGGCAATAACCACCACGCCCATATCTACCAGATGTTTGATAATGTCCTTTTCTACAATACTTTTAGGCTGGGGCGAAGGCACCACCCGACGGAATCCCCGGCCTTTGTCTTCTTTCATAATCCAGCCGCGTTTTTCTTCTAACTCTTTTACCTGCTCTTTCTTGAAAAAAGGCCCTACGAATTTACTGGGATTCTGAATGGAAGGATCGTCTTTGTCCACCAAAACCTGGGTTACCAGTGTGGCAACTTTGCGCTTTACGCCCATGTCGTGCATTTTGTTTTGCAGACATTGCTCGATCATGTAGCCCATGCCGCCCTGCAAATCGGCCACAATAATGCCCAGGGGTAACGGGGGCACCAGATGGCGGCTTTCTTCCACGCGAATGAGAGCATTGCCCACCTGTGGGCCGTTGCCGTGGGTGATGACCATATTGTAACCTTCTTTTAGCAAATCGATAATGTGCGTTAAACTGCGCCGGGTGTTTTCGAATTGTTGGGGAATATTGCCTTCTTCGAATTCGCGCGTAATGGCGTTTCCGCCCAAAGCAACGACAATCGGTTTTCTTTCCATGTTCGTTTTTCTCCTTGTGAACAAATTGGGTAGAAGTAAGGAAAGGTTTTTGCCGCAGGCAAAAATGGGTCGGGCGATTGATTGCTATCAATCGCCTGCCTTCCGCGCCCGCGGCTGATCGCAATCAGCCGCGGCAACGACAGGTGGCCACCTGTACCTCTTCCCTTACCCGCAAAACAAGAAAGGGCTTACCCATAAAAAAGATAAGCCCCTTTTGCTCCAAAACAAAAAATTACATGAATTTTTTCAGCACATCCGTCAAATCGGGTTTGCCGATTTCCTGCAATTCGTACGTTACGCGGACGGCCGGTTTATTGATATTAACCAGCTTGCGCAAATCGATCGGCGTACCAATAATAACCAGATCCGCATCGGCCTTATTGATGGTCGCTTCCAGATCCTTGATCTGCTGTTCGCCGTAGCCCATGGCCGGTAACAATGTGCCGATATCCGGGTATTTCTTGAACGTCTCGGTAATGGTACCCACCGTGTAGGGACGCGGGTCAACCAGCTCGCTGGCACCGAATTTTTCGGCAGCCACCACACCGGCGCCGTAAGTCATTTCGCCGTGGGTCAAAGTTGGGCCATCTTCCACAACCAGTACACGTTTGCCTTTGATTTGCTCGTAGCCCTCCACGAAAATAGGCGAAGCACCGTCAATCACCACAGCATCGGGATTAACCATCTGGATGTTTTCACGCACGGCCAGAATGCTGTCCGGATCGGCCGTATCGATTTTATTGATAATCACCACATCGGCGGCACGCAAGTTTGCTTCACCGGGATAGTAAAACAATTCGTCGCCCGGACGATGAGGATCGGCCACAGTAATGTGTAAATCGGTTTTGTAGAAAGGCAAATCGTTGTTGCCGCCGTCCCAAAGAATGATGTCGGCTTCTTTTTCCGCTTCACGCAAAATGGCTTCGTAATCCACACCGGCATAAATGATGGTACCCGAAACGATGTGCGGTTCGTATTCTTCGCGTTCTTCGATGGTGCATTTGTACTTGTCCAGATCAGACAATTCGGCAAACCGCTGTACCTTTTGTTCTACCAGATTGCCGTAAGGCATGGGGTGACGAATGGCCACGACCCTCTTACCGGCCTCTTGCAAAATTTTGGCCACCTTGCGCGTGGTTTGACTTTTTCCGCAGCCCGTACGCACGGCGCAAACCGCGATGACAGGTTTGCTGCTTTTGATTTGCGTGGCCTTGGCGCCCATCAGCACAAAATCGGCACCGGCGGCATTAACGATGGCCGAGCGGCTCATGATGTAATCGTAAGGCACATCGCTATAAGCAAAAACCACCTTGTCCACATCGAACTTTTTAATGAGTTCGGGCAATTTGTCTTCGGGATAGATATCGATGCCGTTGGGATACAATTTACCGGCTAATTCGGCCGGATATTTACGCCCGTCGATATCGGGAATTTGCGTTGCGGTAAAAGCGACCACTTCAAATTCTTCATTGTCTCTGAAATACACATTGAAATTATGGAAATCACGACCGGCAGCGCCCATGATGAGAATACGTTTCCGTTGCATAAAACCTCCTGTTTATTATGAGTAAACGATAATTTGATTTCCGAATGTAAAATTATTCAAAATTTTGCTATCTTATTAAATTTTAACCATTTAATTCATTTATAAAATATAGCGGGATTCCCGGCCAAAAGCAATGCCGATTCTTATTTTTTTTATCGAACTCTATTTATTGATTTTTAATAAATTAAACAGGGTATTTTTATATATTCAGGGGTATTAATAATTATTCACAAAATAGGCTATCCTATTGTATTTAATTGACTAACAACACATTCTTACTCCCAGAGCACGGAATGTATCCATATTCAACCGAAATGTATTTGCAACAAACTCATCCACATGAACAAAATCACATTTCAAAAGACAAAAAGGGTGCGCAATCTGCTTGGGTACCAATTTTTGCTCACTTTACTTGAACTTATCCCGATCAATGTATAATTTGAGTATTCCTGTTCTTGGAATTTACCATAAAAATTAAGCGCGAGGTACATCTATGAAAGCACTCATCACCAGTGGGGGGCGCGGCACCCGCTTACGCCCGCTGACCCACACCCAAAACAAACACCTTATTCCCATCGCCAACAAACCCATCATTCATTACGCCATCGAATATTGTGCACAGGCCGGCATCAAAGAAATCGGCATCGTGTACAGCGCCGACTCCACAGCCATTCCCGACGCGCTCGGCGACGGATCACAATTTGGTGTGTCACTCACCTTTATCCCCCAGGAAGCCCCGCTGGGCTTGGCCCATGTGGTCAAAATTTCGGAAGATTTTATCGGAGACGAACCGTTTGTCTTTTACCTTGGCGACAACATGGTCGTGGGTGGCTTGCGTAAATTCATCGAAGAATTCGAACAACAGCAAAGCAACTGCCATCTTACTTTGGCCAAAGTAAAAGATCCGCAGCGTTTTGGCGTTCCCGAAATTAAAGACGGGCGCATCGTACGCATTGAAGAAAAACCCGCACATCCTAAAAGCAATTATGCCGTTGCCGGAATTTACATCTACGATCACTCCATCTTTGAAGCGGTAAACAACATTAAGCCCAGCCCGCGCGGTGAACTGGAAATTTCCGATGCCCACCAATACTTGCTGGATCATGGCTACAAAATCACCTATTCCGAAATTACCGGCTGGTGGAAAGATACCGGCAAACCTTATGATTTGCTGGAAGCCAATCGCCTTATTCTGGACAACATCGAACCGCGCACTGCCGGCGAAGTGGATGACCAAAGTTTTGTCACCGGAAAAGTAGTCATCGAAGAAGGAGCCCGCATCATCAACTCTACCGTGCGGGGGCCATCGATCATCGGCAAAAATACCGTAATCGAAAACAGCTACATCGGTCCTTTTACCTCCATTTACGATGATTGTTTGATCAAAAACAGCGAGGTGGAATTTAGTATTTTGCTGAAAGAATGTAAAATTCTCGACGTGGACATTCGCATTGAACACAGCCTGCTGGGCAACGATGTAGAAATCGTACGCACGCACGGGCGACCTTCCACCCATCGCTTCCTAATCGGCGACCAAAGCCGGGTTGAATTACTTTCAAAAATGTAGGAGAGGGAAAACATGTCGTTCAAAACTTTACTTCTGGAAATCGATGACGGGATGGCTGTAGTAACGATTGATCGTCCCGAAAAGTTAAATGCCCTGAACCGTACGGTTCTGCAAGAACTTTACCAGCTTTTTTCCGACCTTGAGACAGACGAAGCCATCAAAGGTGTTTTGCTCACCGGTGCCGGAGAAAAAGCCTTTGTGGCCGGTGCCGATCTAAAAGAAATTAAAGAACTAAACGGCGAGGCCGGTATTCGTTTCGCACGTTTCGGCCAAGCTTTGTTCAGCCGCATCGAATCGTTTCCCAAGCCCGTAGTCGCTCTGGTAAACGGTTTTGCTCTGGGCGGCGGCTGCGAACTGGCCATGGCCTGTCATCTGCGGATAGCCAGCGAAAAAGCCAAATTCGGACAACCGGAAATTAATCTGGGGCTGATTCCCGGCTATGGCGGCACCCAAAGATTGCCCCGTTTGATCGGCAAAACACGCGCTCTGGAATTACTGCTCACCGGCGACATGATCGACGCCAATCAGGCCCTGCAATTGGGCCTGGTGAACAAAGTCGTCCCTGCCGGGCAACTGATGGACGAAGGAAAAGCGTTCTTAAAGAAAATTATTGCTAAAGGCGCCATCGCATTGCAATCCGTTTTGCAAAGCGTTCAGCAGGGCATGGAACTGCCTATGGAACAGGCACTGGAACTGGAAGCGCTGCTTTTCGGCCGGGTTTGCGCTACCGAAGATAAGAACGAAGGAATCGACGCCTTCTTCGAAAAAAGAAAAGCAAACTTTAAAGGGCAATAGCCCCATGTTAGCCCTTAAATGTCTGGTTCTGGCACAGGACAAACAAGCAAACGAGCGTTTGGTCTCTTTGCTCAAAAGGCAGGAGACCAAACTTTACTTTGCTTCACAAACGGACGAGCTGCCCGGCCTCATCGCTTCGCGCAGCTACGATGTCTTCCTGTGGATCACACCCGATCCCACGCCCGAACAGGCAAAGGTAAAAACTTTTCTAAACGAAATCCCCTATTTGTTTTCTTGCCTTTTAACCCGGCACCCCGGCAAAGAGTCGCCGTTCGACTTTGTCCACACTTATGGCACACCGAATGACGAACGCACTCTGGAAGCTTTTGTCGGGAGACTGCTAAAACTGGGCAAACGTTTAAAAACAGGCAAAGAAATCGCCTCGCTAATTCTTCACGATTTGCGCACCCCCATGCAGAACATGAGCAGTTACGTGGACATGCTCATCGATGGTACGTTTGGCGAATTGAACGAAGGGCAACTCAAAATTTTGCGCTTGGTTAATGCCCAAACCACTGTGGCCGAAGAGCTGATTCAACAATTAACCCAATATTTGCGTCTGCACAAAAAAGAATTTTCCATCGAACCCCGGCCAACCGATTTAAACGCGTTGATTACGGAAACCCTACGTTCCGTCTGGATTTGGGCCGACCGCAAAGATATTAAACTTTTGTCTCACATCGACAGTCAGCTTCCCCGCTCTCTACTCGACCCGCTGGCAATTCGACGTGTACTGTTTAACCTTTTGCTAAACGCCATCAAGTTTAGCCCCAAAAACTCCACCATTCAATTGACCGTCAAACAGGAAAAGGGTAAAAACCGTACTTCTCAGGTTCACTTTGCCATTCGCGACCAGGGGCCGGGCATTCCGACGGAATATCTGGACAATGTTTTTGAGGCGTTCTTCCGAGTAAAATACCCTCAAGCACAAATTAAAGGTCAGGGACTGGGATTGTACATCGCCAAATTGTTTATCGAGGCGCATGGCGGGCGGATTGGGGTTTACAATAATCGCGAAGGAGGGGCAACGTTCCACTTTACCCTGCCGCTAAAAGCGGCCGGCCAATAAAATTTCGGACAGGTAGCTCTTTTCCACAGCCAATAGCGTTTGGCGGTCAACCTCAAAATTATTGTACAGCAGCTTGTAGGCCCAATAATTTTTAAGCACATGGCGTACGTAATCCCGGGTTTGGCTGAATTCAATATTTTCCACCCAGAAATCGGTTTGATCCGAAAAAGGCAATTTGGCCCAGCGTTTCACACGATGCGGCCCCGCATTGTACGCAGCCAAAATTCGCGCTTTGTCTCCCCGGTACAGGCGATGCAACTGTTTAAGATACAATGTTCCCAGATGCACATTCACTTCCGGGTCTAACAACATCGGCACGGAAAAGCGCTTCAAACCGGCCAACCGTGCCATGTCACGTGCCGTCGGCGGAATAATTTGCATCAGGCCGTACGCATTGGCGTAGGAAACCGCCCGATGGTTGAAGGCACTTTCCTGCTTGATCAAAGCCAGCACCAATTCTTTTTCAAGTCCGTAACGCCGACAATACTTGTCCACAATCGGATCGTAATAAAAGGGGAACCGTTCTTTCAGCATGAAAAACTTTTGGCTGTAGGAGACATCTTTGTAAAATCTTCGGTTAATCCTGTCATAAGTTTTGTAGGCTAATCCGTAAAATTTAAGGCGCTTGTAGGCCTCGGCCAAAGCAATCCACTCCTGCAAATTGCTTCGGTTAATCTTTAAACGCTTCAATTCCAATACGGCGTAATTCGGCCCTAACAAATCGTCTAACAAAAAGACCTTTTCAAATTCCCGGAGATGGTTCTGAAAACCCTTTCCGTAATAGTGCAGCGGATTGTGCACCTGTCTCAGTTCTTCCACAATTTGTAATGTGGAATCGAGATATTCTTTTTCCAGCAAATAGCTTTTTAACGTGTAGTAATCGTCCCACATTTCCCGGGCCAGGTCGCGACGGACGCGTTTGGCCGTTAGGGTATCTCCCGTCCACTCACGACACAAAGCCACCCAGTATTGCGCCCGATGTTTTTGCGCATCGCTCCCCAGGCCAAAGCGTATTTTGTTGAAAACGCGTTCGGCCGCCTCATATTGACCAAGCCGGAACAAAGTGTACCCCTGCCGAAAATATCCCTCTTTGCCCAGCGCGGTGTGTGCCCACTTTTTTTGCAACTCATCGTACAAACTCAAGGCCTTTTCAAATTGTCCTCTGCTTTCGTAAAGCATGGCTACCTTCCAGATTACTTCGGGAGCCAGAGGCTTGTGAGGAAACTTCCGCGCATAGGCAAGATAGTGTTTAATGCTCGAAGATGTGTTACCCAGGGCCAAATAGCTACGTGCAATGTACAACTGACAGCGGGCTTTCAAATCGGGATCGGTAAGTGCAGGAAGCAGCTTTTTAAAACCGTAAAGCGCCGTACGGTACCGCCCCTGAGCATAGTAATTAAGCAGCAAGGTAAAACGCGCCTTCATAACATCGGACGATTGCTTATGCGTCCGAATGTACTTTTCCAGTTTAACACGCGCTTCCACCAACCGCCCCTGTGCCCGTAATACGGGATACAAATCCAAGAGATTTTTTTCGTACCATTTGGGATGTTTGCGCTCCAGCCAATCCACCAGCCGCCCGGTAGAAGCATCGCCGGGGTATCGTTTTATGATGGTTGAAAATTCTTTAAATGCCGATTGTTTTCTGCCCTGTGCGTACAAACAGCGCGCCGCCCGAATACGGTAGCTTACGTTTTGGTCTTTGTTCACCCGATGTTTGACGGCACGTCGGTAGTACGTACGGGCTTTGTCGAATTTTCCCCGGGCGTAAAGTGCTTGTGCCAGAGGGATCAAAAACGAATCGGCCAGAGCATGACGGGAATGTTTTTTTACAAATTGCTCGCTTTCGGCAATAGCCAAAGCCGAATCGCAGTGCCACAAACATTTAAGTCCGAAAAACCGGCTGAACAATGGCAGGTAATTTTGCTTTTCCAGCCGGAAAAATAATTTCCGGGCCGCAGAATATTTTCCGATTTTCAGGGCCGCATAAGCTTGTTTGAATTGTAAGTCAGGAGAAATTTCTTTTACAGATTTCGCAGCAAATTTTTGCAGGGAATCGTAATAGGCCGTGTATTCCTTTTGGCGATACAAATTCTCCAAATGCGACAAGGCCAATTGCCCGTGAGAAAAACGCGCCCAATTGGCGTTGTACAAAACCGAAACATTTACCGCGATGAACAAAATTGCAACAATTAAAAATTTAATCTTTTTCTGCATAAAAAAGCATCCTGCTTGGAAATAAGTTCCATTTTATATGTTCGAGAGCAGAAATCCCATGTTTATCTTTCCCGCTCCGAATGGCCATTTTTACTCGTTATTCCCGAAACGGCCATTCGTTCTCTTTCTTTAAAATTTCGTCCAGGTGATAATGTTCCAGCATCTTCTTTAGTAATTCGTTTGATTTTGGTTGTAAATGCAAACGACGCTCATTGGCCAGTTCGCTCGCTAAAACCGCAATTAGTCCCGAGGCCTGCGCCAGATAATCGGAGCGCACTTTGTCAAAAGTGTCCCCAAAGCTGTGGTAGTAATTTACCTGATCTTTGTCCAGATGCGCTGTGAGGGTAATTACAGGAATGCCCCGCAACATGAAGGGCATGTGGTCGCTGTTGGTCCAGGGAGAATTCACAATACCCCGCTCCAGATTAAAGCCTCCCAGCAAAGGCAACAACCGTTCGAAAAAAGGCAAAAACTCCGTAAAACCCATGACATTAAATCCCGTCGGTCGGCCAGTCATATCCATATTCAGCATGGCGATTATCGGCTCGGCGTGGTGCATTTCTACGTACTTCTTGGAACCCCACAACCCCAATTCTTCTCCGTTAAACCAAACAAATTCCAGCGTGTAGTAATTGTGGGGATGGTACTTTTGGATCAAACGCGCCACTTCGAACAAGATGGCCGTGCCCAATCCGTTGTCAATGCTACCCTGTCCCAGATCCCAGCTATCGAAATGGGCGCCCAGCACAATTTTATCCGGCACGGTACCGGGAATCGTAAGCACCACATTTGCGGTTTTAACCCTGGTGCAGTACGAACGTACTTCCATTTGCAAAAGAACCTTCTGTCCCGTTTCCAAAAGGCGTTTGAGCCACAAACCCTCTTCACGGGTCAGGCTAAAGGCAGGAATTGGCGCCGGAATCCCCTGAAAGCTGGAGGTCCCGGCCAAACACAGTCCACCGATTTTTTTATTAACGAACAATACGGCGCGTGCGCCGTTTTCTGCCGCAAAGCGAATCACCTGAGCCCGAAACGGCCTTGGCCCCGATTTGGGCTTTTCAAATCCCACAAGAACAATTTTTCCTTTTACATCCAGCGAGTCCAGAATTCGTTTTTGACCGCTAAGGCCGTAAATCAACGGTGCTTCAAAGGCCGGAGTTTTGTCCACATAACCCAAAGCTACGGCGCGTAACGTCCGCATGGTTGGCTGCACCATGCGTACCACGTCTGCCCCGCGTTTCCAGCCGGGCATTTCAAAATATTCCAGGCGGGCATTCAAGCGGGCCGTTTGCAGATGCTGCAGTAAAATGTGTTGCGCCTTTTCATTTTGTTCGGTACCGGTTAAGCGCCCTCCGGCTTCGTCACAAATTTGCCGCAACACCGTGTACGCACCATTATCCGTAAAGGCAGAGCCGATCATGGAATTCCAATAATCCGGCACATGACTTTGTGCCGTTAAAAGCCCCACAACACTCAAAAGCGTAAATAGCCAAACGTGCAATTTCATTTTATGCCTCATTGCTTTCTATCCACACCGAACTTTTTTGCCAGTCTTTTGCCTTTTCCTGAAAGGTTTTTAACAAATCACGCCCATCCAACGTTGTGAACAAATGAATCGCATGACGCAGCACCGTAATCGTCAACGTGCCGTGCAATTTGATGATGATTTCATATCTGGTAAAATCATCGACAAACCCACGAATGACATCACCTTCATACGAGGTTAAAATCACCGGTGTCCGCTCCACCATCAACGGATAAAGCGTCTTGTTTTTTACGTGACGCCTTTGGTCGGGCTTTTTAATCGGCTTCAAATGCTCCTGTTTAATGGCATCATTTACTTCAATCAAAGGGGCAATTTGTGTTTCCCATTCTAACGGATAAAAAAACTTAATGTTCAATTTGGGAACGCGTACGATCTCATTTTGCTCGTTGTAAATATCCACATCAAATTTCATGTTTTTCTTTACCCGGCCGGTAAGTTTTCGATTGCCGGAAAGCTGGAATGTCAGAGGCGTTTTGCGGAGAAAATTTTCCTGGAACAAATCACGAAGGTACGACTCCTTCAGATAATCGCTGAAGCCACGTAAATAGCCCATCATTTTCTCCTAACTTTGCGATATGCCATTCCGAAAGAAATTAAGAAATATTAGGAGAGAATAAAAATGGAAATTGTTTCAGGAAGGTTGCTCGTCGGTCTTTTTTTCGCCTTCGATCACTTTTTCCAGACATTGGTTTACAATCAGGTTCCAGGTAAGCGGCAAGGGATCATCGGGATGAATAAAAATCACTTTGGAAAGTTGCGCGGCAAAATTTCGGTTTAGCACAATTTGATCGTGTATTTTTTTATCGTCAAGGGCTAAAAAGAAAAGGGGTGTTTCATAACGACTTTCATATTTTTTGAGCAGACGCTCGGTTTCGGCATCCATAGCCGTAATGAACAAAAGAGAAAAAGGAAGGTGCGGAATAATCGGATCGGAAATACCGTATTTTTCATCCTTTAGAGTATCGATCAAGTACACCAGCATACGCACATCATCTGCCAGCAACAGATCGATGTATTTCAAATGCGGAGGAAAAAGCGTCTCCGAAATTTTCAGATTCGGCCAATAATCAAGAAGCAATGACCAATCACGAATTATGATTGCTGTTTCCAGAATGTCTGCTTTCAATGGGATTCCTCCAACCTTGCTTTAATCGTTTTCAGCGCTTCAAAATCTTGAAACCTGTGAGAAAATATCGGCCCGGGGGGAACATCCGTCTCGGTTTTTCGGTATTTATCCCGATCCACATCTTCCTCTTTTCTGGAAAAAAGTTTTTGCATAATGCGTTTAAAGGCCGGTGTGTTTTCCCTTTCTTCGATCTGCGCTTTAATTTTTACGTAAAGAGGTTCGGGCAGAATGTATTCCTTTTCCAGCCAAATTTTCATCTTTCGCAGCAAAAAGTTTACATCGCCTTCGTAGGTAACAATAAAATCGGAAATACTTTTTCCTTTGCGCATGGCACGTAAAATTTGCCGTTCGGAAGGTCCGAATTCTTCGTAATTCAAATCGGGATGGGGGTAAAACAATGTTTTGGCATCGCCAAAAGCATTGACCAATTCCCGACGTTCGTGCAAATATTCGCTACATTCTTCAAAAATCTGTTCGTTAGAAAGCATGATGGTTCGGCGTGAGACATACGTATCGGGTTTAAAATAGGCAAAGCCACCATCCCACGAACTCATAATCAGCACCGAGGTAAGCGGATCCATCTGGCGGTACTGAGCGTGCACAATTTGCCCGTTTTTAAATTCGATGTGTCCTTTGCGCTCCCCCCACTGCAAGTGCAAAAGGCCGCTGCTGGTCGCCTTGGTAAAAACCCTGAACAGATCGATTCCGTGCAAATAATCCAGTGCACCCTGAAAAACATATTCTTCGTTTTCCATTTCGGGCCGCAGAATTTCTTCGTACGATTTCAGAATGTATTCCAATTCCAGACGATGAATAGGCCACACCAATAATTCGTTAACGCGGAGCTGCCACAATAGTTGGCGATCTTCCTTGTTGGGCTGGGGCGTGGAACAAATAAGAGGCAATTGAATTTCCGCCTCATTTAGTTTGACCAACTGCTCCTGAACCCAGGGCATGTCCTTTCCAATTACCCAGACAACTTGCCACGTTTCAAATTCCTTCTGCTGCACAAATTGTTGGGCATCGGCAAACCAATACAGATGAATGGGCAAACGATTATACTGGGTAATAAGTTGATCGTACCAACTCTTTTCCCGGGCAACAATGGCAACGGCGATCATTGTTCATCCTTTTCTTGGGCAGATTTTTTAACTTCGATCGGTTCGACCGGCCGAATGGCTAAAATGGTTTCCAGCATTTCCTGCGCACTGTTGGCTTTAAATTGCACCCAGGGCAGGCGAGCGGAAAGTACAAACTTTTGTTGAATGGCTTCCAGCGTTTGCCCTTCTTCCAGATAGGTAACCGCACACACGGCCGGAGGCACATACTGGGCAAGCACCTGATTCATCAGATAGCTGTAATATTCCGTCTGCTCTGCTTTGGCAGCATTGATCAAAAAAACGAATCCGTCGATCCGTTCCGAAATGGCCGAAAGCAAACGCAATAACTGGTGATTTGCCGGAAGTCCGATTAAAATGATTTTCAATTCGTCCGAAATTAAAAGCCGTAACAAAAACATATTGTTCTCGAACAGCACCTTTTCCGGTACTCCCGCCAGAGAGTTCAGAAAGTGGCGCAGCAATTCGATGTCTTCTCCCACCACCACAATTTTAGCCTGCTGATCGGCACTCAACCGCAGGTGCTCTTTTAGCGCCTCGATTTTTGGCGCTTCGCCGGACATTTCGCTGACCATCTTCTGATCCAGGTTCACCCCGTCCACAAATTCTTCATTGGCCTGAATAATAGACTCGATGGGGGCATTCACCCGAAGCATACCAAATTGTTTGAGTTTTTTGAGCAATCTTAATGTTTGGTGGTTGGAATAAAACGGATTTTCCAAAATTTCACCCAGTTCTCTGGGCATGGAAAGGAATTCCAGAAATTCGGGATTGATTTCCACATCGTACAAAGGCAGGTCGCCTAAATTAATGGCCTGCAATACACTTGCTTCCGATTTAAAATCGCGCAGGGTCGTTCCCAATTCGGCTTTTAAATCCTGAGCTAAAATCAACAACCCGGTAATCGTTACAGCAATGGTACGCCGGTCTCCGGCAAATTCCCCTTGACGAAATACAAACGTACCCTCTTCCCAAAGAGTAATGTGTAAAAATGCTTCCAGCCCGGAATAGTTCAGCACCTGAGCATCGGTAATTTGCCCCTGTTCAAAAAACAAGTAACCGATGTTTCGTTTGGTCACAATTTTCAGAACACCCGTTTGCTGACCGGCGGCAATGCCCCACAAGAGTTTCAGAAAATCGACCTGTTGCAGCTCGCCCTGAATATCGGCCGAATTCTCGGCAGGATGCTGCTTTTGCAGTTGCATCCACCACTTGAGGTTTCGGTACACCTCTTCCAGGGTAAATTGTTTGTCGTACACCCGCAATGCGCCCAATTCGTAAAAAACATTGCGTCGGTTAGCATCGGGCGGAACATTAAAAACCACGGCTGCTTTACGCGGAATGGTGCGAAAAAGCTGAATAATTGCCTCGCGCTCTTCCGCAACCAGGGTGGAATAATCCATCAAAATAAATGGATTTTCCGTATTTTGCACCAATTCCGAAAACGAAGCAACATTTTCCGCTTCGCGGGCGGGAATGTTTTCTTCCTTGAAGGAACTAAGGAAATACTCTTTTTGATGGGAATTTCGGTCTAAGATTAAAATGGTGGCTTCAGACATCTTCCCCGCCTTTATTAAACACGTTTCTTTACAATTTATCGGTCAGGAGAATATTTGTCAAGCTTAAATTTATTATTTTTAAGATACTTACCCAAAACATGGTACAAAACAATACCGTAAGCGACCGAAACATTCAACGATTGCTTAATGCCAAGCATGGGAATTTCCACCGCCAAATCGGCCATTTGCACGATTTCTTCGCTTACGCCATCCACCTCGTTGCCCATCACCAGACACAACGGATAGGAATAATCCGCTTCAAAATAATTAACGCTGGCACTGGTGTGTTCGACCACCACAATTTGTACCCCTCGTTTTTTGAGCGCGTGAACAACGTCGGCCGTATTTTGGCTGTAACTCCACGGAACGCTGTCGGTTGCGCCCAAAGCCGTCTTTTCGATTTCCAGCCGCGGCGGCTGGGCCGTAAACCCGGTGAGGAACAAATGTGCGATGCGGGCTCCGTCGCTACTGCGGAAAAAGCTGCCCACGTTGTGCATGCTGCGGATATTCTCGGCCACGGCATAAATGGGCAAACGTTCCATCTTTTGCAACGTTTCCAGATTGGGCTGTCGGGAGAAAATTTCATCGAAACTAAGTTTGCGAATCGAAGAACGTTCCATGAAGCGTTTACCTGCGTTTAAGTTTGACCACGGTTTCGATGTGATACGTTTGCGGGAACATATCCACCGGTTGTACCTTTTCGACCCGGTAACGTTCATTTAAAATTTTAAGATCACGCGCCAGAGTAGTAGGATTACAGGAAACATACACCATGTGTTCAGGAGCCAGATAATTAATCAGACGCAGAACTTTTTCGTGCATGCCGCTCCGCGGAGGATCGGTAACAATCGCCTGTGGCAAGGGTTCGGTGTGGGGCAGGGTTTTCAGCAAATCGCCCTGCACAAAGCGCACATTTTTTACGTTATGCTCTACCGCATTTTTGCGGGCATCGGCCACGGCACTTTCCACCACTTCAAATCCGATTACTTCTTTGGCTTTCTGCGCAAGAAACAAAGTAATGGTGCCCGTTCCGGCGTACAAATCCCACACAACAGAATGCGGGCCGATTTCTGCAAAATCCATAGCCACCTGGTACAAGCGTTCCGCCTGGCGGGTGTTGGTTTGAAAAAAAGAATTGGCCGAAATATTAAAAATAAAATCTCCGATTTTGTCCTGAATATAATCTCTTCCTGCCAATAAAATTTCCTTTTCGCCCACTGCAATTTGTGCCAGACGGGTATTAATGTTATTCACCACGCTCACCACTTGCGGAAATTTTTGCATCAACTCCCGGGCCAGAGGCATCAAGGTTTCCGGCTCTTCATAAGCCGTAACGATGTTCACCATAATTTCCCCGTTAAAAGCACTTTGCCGAATAATCAAAAAGCGCAAAAAGCCTTCGTGGCTGCGTATTCCGTACGGCGCCAGATGATGCGCCTGCACCCATTCCGAAATAAAGCGCAAAATTTTGTTTGCTTCATCCGACTGCAAGCGGCATTCTTCCACGTGCAGAATTTTGTCGAACGTACCGGGGACGTGCAGACCCAGTGCAAAATCTTTCCGCAGCCCTTCTTTGCCCAACTCTTCGGGAAGCAACCAGCGACGATCGGAAAAGGAAAACTCCATTTTGTTGCGGTAGGCAAAAAATTTAGGAGAAGGAAGCACATCATTGACAGCAATTTCGTCCAGGGCACCAATGCGTTCCAGAGCATCCTGCACAATTTTCTTTTTAAAGGCCAATTGGTTCTGGTAAGTCATGTTTTGCCACGTGCAGCCGCCGCACCAGCCAAAATAGGGACACGGTGCGGGAATGCGGAAAGGAGATTCCTGCAAAATTTCCAGAATGTAGGCTTCGGCAAAATCTTTTTTCCGTTTTGCGATGCGTACCCGCACTTTATCGCCCGGCAAAGCCCCTTTTACAAAAATCACATAGTTCTCAAGCCGGGCTACTCCTTTCCCGCCAAAGGCCAAATCTTCAATGGTTAGTTCATATTCTCCACCCCGTTTTACCGGATATTTCTTCTCGCTCACTGCATCTCCCGTATCACTTTTTTTACGGCGCTTCCGATAGAGTTGTCGCCAAACAGCGCCACTTCGTTTAAAGCCGCTTCATTTAAAATGTTAGCAAATTTACGAATTTTACGGAATGTTTCATAACTTAACCCGTCACGGGCCAAAGCGTAAATCGATTTGTTGGTTAGCAAGGGATCGATATCTGCAGGAATGAGTCCCTGCTGAACCGCCCGTTCGAATTCCACCGTACCGTGAATCGGGGAAAACGAAGCCAGGCGCACCAGTACCCCTAAATTGTTGACAAAAACAATGCTGGCAATAATTTCTTCCAGACTTTGGCCGGGCAACCCCATAATCACGTAAGCTTCCAGCTGCTTGGCCTTGTAACCGGCCCGTTTCAAATTTTCCACGGCCTCGATCATGGCCTGATTGCTCACTTTGGAATACATGTCGGGCCAGCGCGATTCGTTGGATGTTTCGTAGCTCAAACGAATGGTTTTGAAATTCGACCGGAACATTAGCTCGGCCAATTCCCGATCGATAAAACGAATAAACAAACCGTTGGGCGTATGCAGACGCAAAGGCAAGCGCGAATCGATCAGTTTTTGCAAGATCACCTGAATGTGACGTTCTTTGTTGATGAAAAGCGCATCGTCGTAAAAAGCAAAATCACGCACGCGGAAACGCCGATAATGTTCTGTTATCTCATCCACCACATTTTGCGGACGTCGCTGGGTAAATTTCATGGAAATCTTTTTTTGGGCACAAAACGAACAATTGTAAGGACAGCCGCGCGCGGTCATAACAATCAAATAATCCGGATGATTGAGCAAATCGAAAGCAGGCGGCGGAAAATCGTCGAGCCTTTGGGGCAGGTGTTCCCGATCGATGGGCAGAGAAAACAGTTCCGAAAGTAATTCTAACGCTTTAATTTCTCCCGGGCCCGTAATGATGTAATCGGGCCGGATTATTTTTTTCGCATGTTCGGGCAATAACGTGGCGTAAATTCCGCCCAAAATAACGGGCGCATGGGGCAGATATTTCCGTACCAATTCCACAACCCGTTTTACGCCCAAATACCAGTAGGTCATAATGGAGGTTACCAGAACCGCATCGGCGTCTTTGTTTTCGAGTAATTTGCGCACAAACAATTCTTCGGAAATTCCATAGCGGGCATAACGCCGCGGGACATGCTGCAAAATTGCGGGTTTGGGCACAATGGTGCGCTTAAAAGGGCCGATCCCGTACTTTTTAATTTTGGGAATCGGTGGCTCGGCATACTTATCCAGACAATCAATAAACGAAATATCAAACCCTTGAGCACGCAAAAAAGAGGCCACGTAAAGCAGCCCTAAGGGCTTTCCCCACAAATCATAGGCGGTAAAATCATAAATCCAGGGATTGATGAGTAATAATTTCCGGGACATGGCGGCCAACAACTTACACCGGTCAATTCGTTAAGCTACGTAGCCTCAAACTAACTGCTCTTCGACTTCGTCATCGGGCACTTTGGAAGTTTTCGGTTTACGACCGCGTTTTTTGGCGCCTTTTTGTTTTTCCTGCTCGGTCAAACGTTCTTCGTGCGTCTCGTAAGTTTGGCCGTCTAATTGGTAGCGGTTAGCCAATTCGACCCAGGCATCCAGTTCGGCTTTTACAAAGCGAATGGTGCCTTTTTCGGAATCGAAGTAGGAAGGAATTTCATCGTTAAACGCCTTGCGTGTCAAATCGAAGGGACGGTCAAAGCCCAAATAGCGGGCGGCCGTTGCCGCATTCCACATGTTTTGTTCATCATCGGCATAACCGGGTAAATGGAAGTTCCATTCAGAACGCAAATGTTCGCGCAACCATTCCGGATCGTTTTTATAAATTTTGTCCAGTTTCTGACGAAAGCCTTTACCCTTTTTGTAAGCCACCAGAGCCTTGCCAAATAAAGCATAGGGAGAATCAGGGAATTCTTTACCCAATTCATCGTACACCTGCTCGGCCTTTTCCAGATCGCCCATCCGCATGTAAGCCAGCCCCAATTGATGCATGGCCGCCGGGGAGTGCTCGTTGCGGGCGGAAATTTCCAGATGCTTGATCGCCTCTTCGAACTTCCCCAATTTCATCAACGACTTGGCCATGTTTTTGTTGGCAACCGGATCGTCCGGTTTAATGGCCAGCGCTTTGCGCAAATCGTCCACCGCATTGCTGTACAAATCGCCATTCATTTTATTGATGCCGCGATTCAGATGCACGTAAAATTTGATATCATCGGGCAACGGTTCAAACTCGAAATCGTTGTAATAAAAATCCAGACTGCGCGTAGAAATCAAACGGCTCCGTCCATGGGAACGACGCCCCATGTTGAATTCTTTTAAAATTTTCGAAAAATAGATGCCTAATTTCCGCTTTACTTCCGGCTCGTTAACCAGAATAATATTCGCGCCGTTATTGTTGGCTAACGGTTGAGCTTCCTCATTATTATTTTCCGAAGTTTCCTGGTTCAAATGTTCATGAATCCGGTCTTTGGCCGTATGAAAAACGTGGTTCAAAAATTCATTCACCATGTTGATGGGAGAGCTTAAACGCATATCCACATGGTTGCGTTCGTAACCTGCCTCGCAACAGAACGAATAATTAAACGTTACGCGGTTATCACTAAATGACCATTTCTTTAAATAGGCCGATAATAAATGAAGATTAAAAAATTCCATAGCGTCTCCTTGCTAAACCTCAGCTACTGTCTTCCCCGTTGTAAAATGTATTAAACTCGCGTTTTAGCAAACGCCATTAACATAGCGTTAATTGGCATGCTAAAATGATGCTATTCTTTTTTCTTTTTAAAAACTAAAAGAAAACGAATCTGTAGGAATATGTTTTCAAGAATATCTGTAAAATCAGACTTTCAGATTCAGGACTTTGAATTTAGTAATTCCTTTAGTATTTGTCAACTGCCGCAACAGCTCAGGATACCTTACTTAACGAATATTTTACCCGATTGTTCCGACTTTTTTCCGATTATCGACCGTTCACGGGCAGCATAATGAAAAGAAAGCGTTTTTGGTAAAAATTTGCCACTCCCCTGCATTTTGTGCATTTTTTGTAATAAAAAACCGGCTGAGGGTTGATTTACCGGGTTTAAAAAACTGATTTCGGATTTGGTTTGGCTAAAAAGCGCCGTCGAATTTTCTTACAAAAATGCAACTACCCTCCCCCTGCAAAACGCCCTGACTAACGAATTATTTTAACCTATTTTTAACCCATCGTTATTGAATCAGAAATCAATTTAGATATTATTACTTATTTTTTCGGGAGTTAAGATGCTCTACTGAAATATGCGGCATGGAAGATTCACTTATTTTTCATGGGTAGAAAAACTACGGCCATCCCCGTCTGCCAATTACCAGGGACCGTCACCACTCGCAAGCCAGAGCACAACTTTCATTCGTGCGTTTTTCCGTCCGGATTACACCGTAATCAAAAGATCGCTTAGTTTTTTAAATGCCCTAACCTGAATACGCGATTGTAAATCGGGCTTTTGGCGCGAAGCCGGCACCACGGCCTGTTTAAATCCTAACTTGTCTGCTTCTTTAATGCGCTCTACCACCTGTGGTACAGGACGCAATTCGGCATTAAGCCCTACTTCGCCAATGTACACCGCATCCCGTGGCAACGGATTTTCTTCCAGAGATGAAACCAAAGCCAGACAAATTCCCAGATCGGCCGCCGGATCGTTTACCCGAATTCCCCCGGCTGTTTTGATAAACACATCGTAAAAGCTGAACGGTTTGCCGATTTTTTTCTCGAGAACCGCTAAAAGCAAATTCATGCGGCGATGATCAATGCCACTGGCTGTGCGCTGCGGCACCCCAAACTGGGTTTTACTGACCAGAGCCTGAATTTCGATGAGTACCGGACGATTGCCTTCCATAATAGCCACCACGGCCGTTCCCATGCGATCTTCCACATCCAGATTCAAAAATAATTCCGAGGGGTTGGCCACGGGAATCAGGCCGGAAGATTCCATGCGAAACAGGGCAATTTCGTTAACCGGGCCGTAGCGGTTTTTGACGCTGCGTAAAATGCGAAAATCCGCTTTGGCATCGCCTTCAAAATAGAGAACGGTGTCCACCAAATGTTCCAGCACTTTGGGGCCGGCCAGTCCGCCTTCTTTGGTCACATGGCCAATAATAAACAAAGAGATATTGCGTTCCTTGGCCATTTGCACCAGGCGCGCCGTACAGTAACGCAACTGGCTGATATTTCCGGGAAGACCATCGATTTCTTCACTCATAATAGTTTGGATGGAATCGATAACCACCACGTCCGGGCGGTGCTTTTCCAACAACTGTTCGATGTGCTCCAGTGAGGTCACGTTCTGATAGTACAGCTCCCTTTCCGTGATGTGCAAACGTTGTGCGCGGTTTTTAATTTGGTGCAGCGATTCTTCCCCGGATATGAATACTTTTTTACCCTTCGTGCGAAAAGAATCGAGCATTTGCAAGAGCAATGTGGACTTACCAATTCCCGGATCGCCTCCGATTAGCGTAACCGAACCCACGACGTTTCCACCGCCCAAAACGTGATCCAGCTCGCTAATTCCGGTAGAAATGCGGGTTTCTTCGGGCACCTCGGCACTTAAAAGCGGAACCAGTTCGCTTGGAGTTTCGCGGACGGAACGTTTGTTTTTCAGCGCGACTTCCACCTGCTCTTCAAAGCTGTTCCAGGCGCCGCATTGCGGACATTTACCCAGCCACTTCTCCGAACGGTAACCGCACTCGGCACACAAAAAATAGACGTGCTGCTTTTTGGCCATAAATTTCCTCGCATTTTTAATCCAATTTAGCCGATTGACAAATTGAGAGCAAGAAAAGCAAAAACCCCGTAAAAAGAGGTGTATTTACTTGCTTTGTTTGCCCCGGATCGTTTAATTTGAAACCAGTTCTTCCGGTTTACGTCTGTAAAAGAGAGCGACTTTGAAATCAATCCAACAAGAAAGGGCAACTTATGGCCGACGTAATTGACTACAAAATTTACGGTGACGACATGCAAATCGTGGAAGTTGAGCTGGATCCCGGCGAAGGCGTACGCGCTGAGGCGGGTGCCATGTTGTACATGGAAGACGGCATCGAAATGCAAACATCCACCGGCGGTGGCATTTTTAAAGGTTTTAAACGCATGATCACCGGCGAAAGTTTTTTTATTACCACCTTTCTTTATCACGGCAACGGAAAAGGACACGTAAGTTTTGCCGCCCCTTACCCGGGTAAAATTATCCCTATCGATTTAACCGATTTCGGCGGAAGCATTTTGTGTCAGAAAGATGCTTTTTTGTGTGCAGCCGCCGGCATCGAAATCGAAGTTGCCTTCACCAAACGCCTGGGCGCCGGAATGTTCGGTGGCGAGGGTTTTATTCTGCAAAAATTAACCGGTGACGGCATGGCATTTATTCATGCCGGTGGCACCATTCTGGAACGCGACCTGGCCCCCGGCGAACGTTTGCGCGTGGATACGGGATGCCTGGTAGCCATCGCTCCCACTGTCGATTACGACATTCAATTTGTCGGTGGTTTTAAGAACGCCTTGTTCGGCGGCGAAGGAATGTTCCTGGCCGTATTGCGCGGGCCGGGCAAGGTGTATTTGCAGAGTTTACCGTTTTCGCGCATGGCCGATCGTATTTACGCGGCAGCGCGCTTTCAGCAAAAAGGCGAACAAAAAGGCATTGGCGGGCTGGGCATTTTAGGCAATTTAATCAGCGGAGATTAAAATTTCATTTCGGGATGGCATCGCCCGGGCGGTGCCATCTATTCATACCGCAAAGCATCTACCGGGCTTACCTGCGCCGCCTTTCGGGCCGGAAAATATCCGGCGAGCAAACCGATCAGGGTAAGAAGAAAAAGGGCAATGGCCAAAACATCCGAAGAAAAAATAGGACGGGCTAAAAACTGCATCGTTTGATTTTCGGCCGGCAGCAGCCACATTAGTTTAATGATACTCAGCGAAATAAGGAGCCCCAGCAATCCCCCGCTAAAAGAAATAACCAACGATTCAAAGACAAATTGAAAAACAATGTCCCGACGTTTTGCCCCGATGGCCCGTTTAATCCCGATTTCACGCGTGCGTTCCTTGGCCACTACGAACATGATATTAGCCACACCAACCCCGGCAATAATTAAGGTCATGGCGCCCGTTAAGGCCAAAAAGATGTTAATGCCCAGGAAAATCTTATTCATCATCTTTTCGCCTTCTTCCGTATCCCAGATGAACAAGGCATTTTGATCATCCGGGGCAAAACGATATTTGCGTGCCAGCGCCGCACGAATTTGGTCAACCGTCTGCTTGCTTTGCGCACCGGGCACCGCCTTAACCATAATTTGATTGACCGATACCGTGCCGTACATGCTTTGAAACGTACTAAACGGAATAATGGCCCTTCGGTCATCCGGGCCGTTGTTCATGGATGTCTGGAGTTTTTTGGGCATAATACCAATTACCGTAAACGGTGTGCCCTCAATGAGCAGGCGCTTCCCCACGGGATTGACTTTCCCAAACAATTCTCTGGCAATAACTTCCCCCAAAAAGACGACGCGCCGACGTTCGATCAAATCTTTCTCGTTAATAAAGCGCCCTCCGGGGGCCGGAAACATGCGTCGCAGATACTCGAACGGTGGATACACGCCTTCCATGTACGTGCTGGAAATTTTTTTGCCCGCGCGCAGGTGCACATGCCGCCCCAAATCGGGAATGACGATAGCCGCCTGCGGAACGCTCTCACGAAT
>CAYXUS010000075.1:0-43104 GCA_964468415.1 uncultured Caldithrix sp. | reverse complement strand
TATCTCCTTTGCGATTAAATCTATGTTTCTGTTTACTTTATTTGCCTTCTGTCAATTCGATATCAGTCTGAGCCGCAAGAAAAAACAGATTGTTGCATTAAACACAATCGTTTGGGCAAAATTCGTTTGCATCTTCTTTCTGCGTAATAAATAATTTACGGCAGATATTTCTATTATCATTAATCTGAAATCACAATTTATGGCATGAAAAGTTACACTAAGCAGAAACAAGGCAAAATGCGCAACAAATTTCAATAAAAATTACGCCTTTCAGTTTGATTGATTCCGGCGGAAAAACTTCAGAAATCTGGAACATTCAATTGCCGTAAATAGCTAATTTTCTTATTTTAAAAAGAATTCAAAATAAAACACAGAGCGTGAAAAATCTTAAAATCGTTAGGAGGATGTTCCATGTATACATTGGTGTTGCTTCGTCACGGGGAAAGTGTCTGGAATAAAGAAAACCGTTTTACGGGTTGGACCGATGTGGATTTGACCGAGAAGGGGCGGCAAGAAGCACACGAAGCCGGAAAAGCTTTGCGCGAAAAAGGCTTTACCTTTGACATTGCTTACACTTCGGTACTAAAACGAGCCATTCGAACTTTGTGGATTGTGATGGATGAGATGGATTTGATGTGGATTCCGGTAGTGCGTTCCTGGCGTTTGAACGAGCGCCATTACGGAGCTTTGCAGGGTTTGAACAAGGCCGAAACAGCCAAAAAGTTCGGCGAAGAACAAGTTCACCTGTGGCGCCGCAGCTACGATGTGCCCCCACCGGCATTGACCAAAGATGACCCCCGCTTTCCGGGGCATGATCCGCGCTACAAAGATGTGCCCGAAGATGAGCTTCCTTTAACCGAATGTCTGAAAGACACGGTAAATCGTTTTATGCCGCTCTGGAGAGAAACCATTGCACCGACTATTAAGGCGGGCAAAAAAGTAATCATTGCCGCTCATGGTAATAGTCTGCGTGCGCTGGTTAAATATCTGGATAATATGTCGGATGAGGAAATTACCAAATTGAATATTCCGACGGGCATTCCTTTAATTTACGAATTGGATGAAGAGCTGAAACCGATCAAACATTATTATCTGGCCGACCCCGAGAAGGTACAACAGGCCATTAATTCGGTGGCCAATCAGGCAAAAGCCAAATAATCGAACGGTTGTATTGTGAGTTTTGGGAAGGGCGATTTCCTGCTAAGGAGAAGTCGCCCTTTTGCCTGTTTTATGGGGGGGGTGATGAGCGCAGGGAAGAAGGAATGGGGCTATCGCACGATTACCCGGCGTGATTTGAAAATTCGCTGGGTCAGGAGGAAGAATTAATGCCCAAGAGAACATTTTACATTGGCAGAATTTTTAACATTCCCATCGAAATCGACTTTTCGTGGTTTTACATTTTTGCTTTGCTCGTCTGGTTGCTGGCTAACGATTATTTTCCGGCGCATTATCATCAATGGCCCGTTTTGGCCTATTGGATCGTTAGCATTGTAACGGCGGTTTTGTTTTTCGGTAGTGTGCTTTTGCACGAGTTGGGACATTCACTGGTCGCGCGTGCCTTTCATCTTCCCGTGGAAGATATTGTCTTGCTGATTTTCGGCGGGGTGTCCAAAATCAAACGCGAACCTCAAAGCCCCGGGCAGGAATTATTAATCGTTCTGGCCGGGCCATTGACCAATATTGCGCTTTGGGCCTTGTTCTATTTTGCCGCTCCGTTGTTTTATTCCTGGCAGTATGTGTATGCCTTGTTGGTTTATCTCTCTTACATTAATTTTTTGCTGGGTATTTTTAATTTGATTCCGGGGTATCCGCTGGATGGCGGAAAAGCGTTGCTGGCCATCGTTTGGGCGCTTACCCACGACGTACATAAGGCAACCTTAATTGCGGCCAATGTGGGACGTGTTTTTGCCTTCTTGTTTATTGTATTGGGCGTCTTTTCGTTTCTTAACGGCGATACGGTCGATGGTATCTGGGCGCTTTTCGTCGGCTGGCTTTTAGGTTCGGCTGCCGCTTCACAGACGCGGCGCATGGCCCCGCCGCCTCCCCGGGAACCCTGAATCGTTTTTGTGAAGGAGTATTGACAATGCCAGAACTGCCCGAAGTTGAAACCGTTGTGCGGGAACTTCGCCCCCTGTTGCAAGGCAAGATGATTCGTACCATCGAAGCAGTCTGGCCGAAAACGTTCGAAAATCGCTGCACGCGGGAATTATCGGGTCAGCGCATTCGGGAAGTTGCCCGCAAAGGAAAATACATTGTTCTTCGACTGGAACAATCGGATCTGGTCATTCATCTGAGAATGACCGGGCAATTGGCGTTGAATACTTCTTTAACCCGGCCGCTAAACCATATTCGGCTTATTATTCATTTTGACGACGGCGAACAATTGCTGTTTAACGACATACGTAAGTTCGGACGAGTGTACCACGTGTGCCAGGCCCGGGAAATTTTACAACGTATCGGTAAAGACGGGCTCGATCCGCAATGGAGCGATGAAGAGTTTTACCAAATGTTACAAAGCCATTCTGTGGGCATTAAAAGTTTTTTGATGTCGCAAAAGTACATTTCGGGTTTGGGCAATATTTACACGGACGAAAGCTTATTTCGCGCCGCAGTTCATCCGTTGCGTCTCTCCTCATCTCTGAGCCGCAAAGAAGCGCAGCGGTTATTTGAGTCCATTCGTTTTATTTTGACGCAGGGCGTTAAAAACATGGGGAGCACCATTTCGGATTACCGTGACGCGTACGGCAATCCCGGTAAAAATCAATATTATTTTAAGGTGTACGGTCGGGAAGGACAACCCTGCTTAATTTGCGGCACACCCATCGAAAAAATTAAAGCCGCAGGCCGGTCTACACGCTTTTGTCCGAAATGTCAACCTTTGAGGTGAAACATGATTATTACCTTTATGAGCGATTTTGGCACGGAAGACGGGTATGTGGGAAGTGTCAAAGGGGTGCTGCTCAGCAAGGCCCCCAAGGCAACTTTGATCGATATTACCCACGCCATCTCTCCTTTTGATGTGGCACGGGGAGCTTACACCCTTTTGAACTATTACGATAGCTTTCCGCCGGGCACCATTCATCTGGCCGTGGTCGATCCGGGAGTGGGAAGCACGCGCAAGGCGTTGATCTTAAAGCTTCGCAATTATTATTTGATCGGCCCGGACAATGGCCTGTTTTCCTTTGTCTTGCAACACGAAACTTTTTCGGCTTACGAAATTAATGCCCGGGTGGTTAATCCCGAACTAAAACACGCTACCTTCCACGCACGCGATTTGTTTGCGCCGGCGGCGGCCATGCTGGCCAATGGGGCTTCGCCCGGTCGGATTGGCATTCCCCTAAAACAAGTTGAACTACGGCAACCCGACTTTTGGGAAAGACAAAACAATCTTTTAAAACTCAAAATCATCGCGGTAGATCATTTCGGGAACATCATCACGGCTTTGCATCGCGATGATCTGAAGCGGTTGAGAAAAACAATAAAAGCGGTAATGTTTAAAAATTTCAAGACGGACCACATACATTCGTATTATGCGGAAGTGGGGAAGGGTGAACCGCTGGTGCTGTGGAATAGTTTGAACTTTTTGGAAATTGCCGTTCGGGAAGGGAGTGCGGCCCGTTATTTTAAAACCGATGTTAAAAAGGATTACGTTCTCGTTGAGTGCAGCGATCTGTGAAAATACGGTCTCATTGCCCCAAAAACCTTGGGAAAAACCAATAAAATTAGTAAATTTTAGAAATGGCGTAAAAAACAAACGAGTCAAAGCCAAATTGAAACAAAAATTGGCAACGGGCTCCCAAAAGAAAACAGAGCATTTTAGCGGGAAAAAGCATGAATTGGTTTAAAAAGAAGCCCGATTTTAAAAATTACAAACCCCTGGTAGGTTCTTTTTTACTGGCGCTCCTTTTATGGAGTGCGGTTACCACCGATAAGGTGTACACCATCCGTATTCACGTGCCGCTGCACATTATCGGTGTGGCTCCCGGATACGTTCTGGTAAAGCAGCCTCCCAGATCGCTTACGCTAAAAGTGCGGGGGAAAGGTCGGGCGCTTATTACCCTTTATTTTTACAAGCCAAAGGTTACGCTTGAATTCCCGACCATCAAAAAATCTACTGTAATTAAGTTGAGTGACTACGCCAGCCAAATTTACATCGGGCAGGACCTGGGGATCCATCTGGAAGATATTATCGAGCCACGCACCATCGAACTAAAAGTAGATCGCTTCTTGCGTGTTCCGAAACCGATAAAAGTCCGGTACCGCATCCGGCCGTTGCCCGGATTTGTCCTTTCCCGTGTAGAACCCGCAATTAAGACGGCCGAAGTTTCCGGGCCGGCCAAACTGGTCAAAGCGACAAAATTTGTGGTAACCGATTCGCTGGTGCGCAACGATGTACGTTATCCGTTTGAGGCCAGGCTAACCCTGCATTCTCCCAAACCGGGTATCATTCACGTCGCCCCACGGCAGGTCTCTGTCAAATTTGTTATCGAACAAATCGTAGAGCGTACCATTTACAATATCCCCATCCAGCTCATCGGTTTTCCGCCCGATCTGGAAGCCAAAGCTGTTCCGCCGGTTCTTTCGGTGCGCGTTAAGGGAAGCGAGCAAAAAATCATGCATCTGAAGCGGGAACAGATTACCGCTGTGTTTGATTATCAAAAAGATTATCGTCTGGGACGCAATGTGTACGTTCCCCATTTTGACAAGCCGGAAGGCGTAAATATCATCAAAGTAAGTCCGAAAACGTTTCGTCTGTTACTAAAGAAAAAGGAAACCAGTGAATGATTGTTCTGGGAATAGAAACCTCTTGTGATGAAACCGCTGCTGCCGTTATCGAAGAGGATCGGGTACGTTCCAGCATTATTTCATCTCAGGAAATTCACACGAAATTCGGTGGAGTAGTGCCCGAATTGGCTTCGCGTGCCCATGTGCGGCTGATTGTTCCCATCGTGGAGCGCGCCTTGAAAGAGGCCGGGATAACCCTGCAGGAAGTTGACGGATTGGCTGTGACGCATGGGCCCGGTTTGGTCGGTGCTTTGCTGGTCGGGCTTAATTTTGTTAAGGGAATTGTCACCGCTACCGGCAAACCGTTTGTAGGCGTAAATCACATCGAAGGCCACATTTACGGGACTATTCTTTCTCAACCCGGGGTAGAATTTCCCATTATTTTTCTGATTGTTTCCGGCGGACATACCCAGCTTGTTTTGATGGAAGATCACCTTTCGTACCACATCATCGGTCAAACGCGGGACGATGCCGTGGGCGAGGCCTTTGACAAAGGAGCAAAGCTATTGGGGCTGGGCTATCCCGGCGGCCCTATGATCGACAAACTGGCCCAATCCGGTAATCCCGATTTTGTCAAATTTCCCCGGGCCATGTTAAAAAAAGCACCCTTCGATTTTAGCTACAGCGGGTTAAAAACGGCGCTTCTTGTTTACTTGAAAAGCATTTCCGAAGAAGAAAAGAAAGCACATCTGAACGATATTTGCGCTTCGTATCAGAAAGCAGCCGTGGAAGTTTTAGTGCGGAAAACGCTGCTGGCGGTTAAAGAATTTGGTGCAAAGCGTGTCGCGCTGGCCGGAGGCGTTGCGGCCAATAGCCTGTTGCGTTCGTGGCTAAAAGAGGCGTGCGAAAAAGAGGGGCTGGAACTGTACATCCCCGAATTGAAATATTGCACCGATAATGCAGCCATGATTGCACGGGCTGGTCTGGAATATTTGAAGCGCGGCCACCATTCGCCGTTAACTCTGAATGCCTATCCCGCACTTAAATTAAAACCGCTGAATACGTAAGCGGATCGATTGAAGACGCAAGGAAACGATTCATGCCTCAACTTATCCGGTTAAATGTTCCGTTTATTGTTCTCTTGGGAATAGCCGCCATTTCTTTGGGGTTGGTCTATTTTTTTTACCGCCGTACCAACCCTCCCGTTTCAAGATCGGTAAAATGGGTACTGATTGTCTTACGTGCGCTGGTCATTTTCCTTTTGATCCTTCTCTTTTTTACTCCTGCGCTTCATTTGTATTATTACCGTGAAGAATTTCCGAAAATCGGTGTTTTTGTGGACAATTCGGCCTCGATGGCCGTAAAAGAAAACGGAAGCAGCCGCTGGGATACGGTGGAAGATGTACTCCGGAAATTCAAAGAACATTTCCGCGGAGTGCCCGGTGTGCAGTGGTTTGCCTTTAATGCTACGGTGCAAAGTGTTCCCGATCCGGCGCACATTCGGCCCGGGCAGGGAAGTACAGATTTCTGGCCGGTTCTGCAAACTGTTCGCAATCGTTCTTTTGACAGGGTTTTCATTGTGAGCGATGGGGTGCCCACTGCGAGCCATATTAACAACACGCTGGAAGTGCCGGCAAAAGTGTACACGGTACCCGTAGGAGCGGTGCGAAAAGCAAGTGATGTTTTTGTGCAGGATGTGGCATTCCAGCCCCTGGTGTATCGGGGACAAAAACAAAAAATTACTGTTTTCGTTGGCACCCGGCGGTTAAAGAGGCCGCACAAAACGACCGTCCGGCTTTATTTGGGAAAACACACCCTAACTTACAAACCTCTTTTGTTGCAAAAGGGGACGGGCCTTTATTCCGTAGAACTAACGTACGAGCTGCGAAAAGTCGGATTGCAGCGTTTGCACGTAACGGTACAGGGCCCGGATAACGAAGCGAATCCTTACAACAATGTCTTCCGGTTTGTGCAGGAAGTGGTTAAAGGGAAGATAAATGTTGGGCTGTTCAGTTCGGCTCCCAATTATGATGTAAAGTTTGTTCGTTTGCTCCTGCAATCCAATGCCAAATATGCCCTGAACTGGTACATTGAGGACAATCGCGGAAAGGTGCTGCAAAAATCGCAAGGCTTTGCTTCCGATAGCCTGGATGTGGGCATCTTAATCGATTTTCCGGGCGCACAAACCTCGGGAATTTTGATAAATCGGTTAGCAGAGCAATGGGCAAAACGGCATCCCTCGTTCGTCCTGTTTGAGGGCCCGCATGTGCAGTGGAACGCTTTGCGCCGGTTGGTGGGCACAATCCCCTTTTCTGCGGGACTCAAAGAAAGAAAAGGAAAAGAACTCTCCGTGCTTCCCAATTTTAATCAGAAGACCAACGCCTTTCTTGCGCTGTTTGCCGATGACGCTTTGAATCAGCGCTTTTGGAGCCGCGTTCCGCCGATTTTTACCTATTATCCGCGGCTAAAAACCAATGCTCAGGCCGGCACGCTGCTTACCGGAATGTTTTTGGGGCAGACCTTTCCTGCTTTATTTACGGCCGACCTTACATCGTACAAACTTGCGGTGCTTAATGGCCTGGGCTTCTGGAAGTGGCATTTTATGCTGCAGAACGACCCGGAAATTTTTCCGGGCTACCGCATTTTACTGGAGAAACTGCTGGGCTGGCTTGCCACGCACAAAACCTATCGGCCGGTTCTTTTGACGGCGGACAAGCACAGCGGAAACATCGGCGAACCGTTTGAAATTACCGTGCAATTGTTGGATCCGCGTTTTCAGCCGATTAAAAAAGGTTCGGTAATCATACAGGCCAAAACCGGTCAACAGGCTTTCGATTTACCGGTACGACAGAAACAAGAAGGCGTTTTTAACGCGCGCTTTGTGCCGCCGACTTCGGGACGCTTTACCATTGTGGCCACGGGTTTTCAACAAGAACGCTTTTTGGGAAAAGATTCGCTGAAGCTGGAAATTATTCCCGTGAATAAAGAATTAATTCGTCTTTCGCCGGATACGTTGTTTTTACAGCAATTGGCCTTGAACAACGGAGGTAAAATGATCCGTCCTGCCCGGCTGGATCAGGTGCTAAAAACACTGCCGATGAAGCCCCGGAAAATTTTGGTCGAAAAAAAGATCGACTTGTGGTACAGACCGGCCCTTCTGATTTTGATTTTAGTGCTCATTTCGGTGGAATGGGCCTTGCGTAAACGCATGAATCTGGTTTAAGGGAAATTTGAAGGATGGAATGAATATGCGTTTTGTGGATCTTTCACACCCCATTAACGAAGGCATGCCGCTTTATCCCGGCACGCCCGGGGTGCAGATAAAGACGCTCCACACATTGGGGAAAGACGGTTTTCGGGAGAAGCAGCTCACTTTTACCACGCACATCGGAACGCACGTGGATGCTCCGGCGCACATGCTGGCCCGGGGCGCAACCATCGATCGTTTGCCATTGGCCTCATTTTTTGGCAGGGCTTGTGTGCTGGATGTGCGCTCGCTTGCGGGAAAAACGATTGACGTTGCCTTTTTGCACGCTCAATCGTTGGAAACGGATGTGGATTTTGTTCTGTTTTACACCGGTTTTGCCGCGTATTGGGGAAAAGAACGTTATTTTGACGGTTATCCGGTTCTTAGTAAAGATGGGGCAAAATACCTGATCGAACTGGGACTAAAGGGCATTGGTCTCGATGCGGTTTCGCCCGATGTGATGGATTCTGAGGATTTTCCCATCCATCACATCCTGCTTTCGGCGGGGTTGATTATTGTGGAAAATCTTACTAATCTTAATCAGATTCTCAATCAAACCTTTACGCTGGCTGTTTTTCCGTTAAATGTGAATCAGGCCGACGGAATGCCGGTTAGGGCCGTGGCTTTGTTACAATAGAACAATTCCCGTAATTAAAAGGAAAATACATGGGTCGTGAAAACGATCAAAAACCGCGTTGCGAATGGGTCCCGCTTGAAGATGCGCTGTATGTTGCCTACCACGATTCGGAGTGGGGTGTGCCGGTATTTGATGACCGCAAGCTGTTTGAATTTTTGATTCTGGAAGGTTTTCAGGCCGGGTTAAGCTGGCGCACCGTTTTGCACAAGCGTGAACATTTCCGCAGGGCTTTTGATAATTTCGATCCTCAAAAGGTAGCCCGTTACGATGAAAAAAAAGTTGCCGAATTACTGCAGGACAAGGGGATCATTCGTAACCGCTTAAAGATAAAGGCCAGTATTAAAAACGCCCGGGCTTTTTTGCAAGTGCAGGAAAAATACGGCACATTTAGTGCCTACATCTGGCAGTTTACCGATGGCCGACCGATTATTAACCACTGGAAACACATCAACGAAATTCCCGCTTCTACGAAACTTTCCGACACCATTAGCAAAGAACTCAAAAGGCTCGGATTTGGCTTTGTGGGCACCACCATCGTTTACGCCCACATGCAGGCTACGGGCATGGTCAATGATCACGTGGTACATTGTTTCCGCCACGCCGAACTGGCCGCCGATTTCGTCTGATTTTTTACTTGCCGTGTTGCGCACCGGCAAGGACAATTTCGCACAATAGAAAATGCAGGCCGGAATACCGGCTTTCTTGCCGAATCCCGGCGCGGATGGCAAGTGGAAAAATAGAATCTCACAGCCTTTTGTGATGTCTCAGGAGCATCGTCGATTTTCGGATTAAGCCGCGGAGGAACCATGAAAATCATCATTTGCGGCGCCACGGGATTTATCGGGCGCCATCTGGTTCGTTTTTTCGCTGCACAAGGGAATGAACTTGTGGTTGTGTGCCGCAATCAGGAAAAGGCTCGCAAGCTTTTTGCACCATCCGCCATCTGTTTGCCCTGGCGGATGCACGATCCTTCCCCTTGGCTGGAACAACTGAACGATGCCGATGCGCTGATTAATTTGATCGGCGAAAATATTTTTGCCCGCCTGTGGACCCCCTCTTACAAAGACAAATTGCTGCGCAGCCGTATCGAGGCGGTAGAAACGATTTATCAGGCCTTTCGGGCGGTAAAAACGAGGCGGTGTATTTACCTGCAGGCCTCGGCCGTGGGCTATTACGGACACACCCGGCAGGCGGTTGTGGACGAGCACGCGCCCAAAGGCGACGATTTTTTGGCGCATCTGGCCTATCAGTGGGAGCGCGCCTCCGAGCCTATCGCCGATTTGGGCATTCGGCGCATTCTCTTACGTTTTGGCGTGATTCTGGGCCCGGACGGAGGGGCCTTTGCCCGGCTGCGCCCGATTTATCGTTGGTTTTTGGGCGGAACATTGGGCAAGGGAACTCAGGGCCTGCCCTGGATGCACATCCGCGATGTGCAGGAGGCCATTCGGTTTTTGCTTGTGCACGAGTCGGCCGGTGGGGTGTTTAATTTTGTCGCGCCGCAGGCGATCAGTCAAAAGGAGTTTAGCGCGGCTTTGGCTGCCGCCGTGGGACGGCCGGCACCGTGGAAAATTCCTGCGTTTTTGGTAAAGTTGCTGTTTGGAGAGATGGGGCAGTGTTTGTTGCTAAACGGGCAGTACGTAAAGCCGGCCTCGCTTTTGGCGCTGGGGTATTCTTTCCGTTTTGCCGAGCTTGCATTGGCTTTGCACGATTTGGTGAGGGAAAGTCACCGCCCGCGCTATTTCCCGGAAAATGAGAATATTTGAATAGCATCGGAGCAATCAAAATGATTTCCAAAGTTTTTACGGCCGCATTGATGGGCATCGATGCCTACCCGGTGGAAGTGGAAACCAACATCGAGCGGGCTGCGCCTTATTTTGGCATTGTGGGGTTGCCGGACAATGCCGTCAAAGAAAGCCGGGAACGCGTGGTCGCCGCTATTCGCAATTCCGGCTACCGTTTTGTGTACCAGCATCGCATTACGGTGAATCTGGCCCCGGCCGATATTAAAAAAGAAGGCTCATCTTACGATTTGCCCATTGCCATCGGTATTTTAGCCGGGCAGGGAGAACTTGACCCTCTGGCTGCCGAAGATTACCTGATTGTTGGCGAACTGGCGCTGGACGGTTCGTTACGTCCGGTTCACGGAAGCCTTTCCATTGCCATCAAGGCAAACGAATTGGGATTTAAGGGCCTGATTGTCCCCGCCGAGAATGCCCGCGAAGCCGCAATGGGCAGCCCGAAAACCAAAGTGTACCCCATGACGCATTTGACCGATGTGGTCAATTTCTTAAAAGGGGAAGCAGAGTTTGAACCCTTTGAAGTGGACATTCAGCAATTATTTCGGGAAGAGAGCAAATCTCCGCTGGATTTTCGGGATGTGAAGGGGCAGGAACACGTAAAACGGGCGCTGGAAGTGGCTGCCGCCGGTGGACACAATCTGATAATGATTGGCCCGCCGGGTTCGGGCAAAACCATGCTGGCCAGACGTTTGCCCACCATTTTGCCGCTAATGTCTCTGGAAGAAGCTATCGAAACTACGAAAATTCATTCCGTGGCCGGATTGCTTCCGCCCGATCATGGGTTGTTGGGAGTGCGTCCTTTTCGGGCACCCCACCACACCATTTCAGATGTGGCGCTGGTAGGCGGAGGGCGCTTTCCGCGGCCGGGCGAGGTGAGTTTGGCCCACCACGGCGTGCTGTTTCTGGATGAGTTGCCGGAGTTCAAGAAAAATGCCCTGGAGGTTTTGCGTCAGCCGATGGAAGACGGCAAGGTGTCCATTGCGCGAGCGGCCTTTTCGTTGAGCTTTCCCGCTAAATTTATGCTGGTTGCCGCCATGAATCCCTGCCCCTGTGGGTATTACGGCGATCCCACCCATGCCTGTTCCTGTACCATTCCGCAAATTCAACGCTATCGTTCACGCATTTCCGGGCCACTGTTAGATCGCATCGATATTCATGTGGAAGTACCGGCCGTGAAATTTAAGGAATTGTCTTCGGAGCGCTCCGGCGAGCCCTCTGCTGTGATCCGTGAACGCGTGCAAAAGGCGCGCGAGATTCAATTGAGACGCTTTGCCAGTGAAGCGCATGTGTTTTGCAACGCGCACATGGAATCGGCCCACATCCGCAAATATTGCCAAATCGACGAGCAGGGCAAGAACCTATTGGCAACGGCCATCAAACAGGTGGGACTTTCGGCCCGGGCCTACGATCGCATCCTAAAAGTGGCCCGTACCATCGCCGATCTGGCAGAAAGCGAGCGCATTTTGCCGGAACATTTGAGCGAGGCCATCCAATACCGAACTTTGGATCGGGAAATTCCGTAAGTAATGATTGCAGAGGAAATGTAATTACCTTAAATTGAGACGGAATTTTGGGAGGCATGCTGTCTCAGGGGAAATTGGCAAGACGATTACGCAGTTTTAAGGTAGGAGGAAAGCCATGAAAGCCATGGTACTCAATAAAATTACCGATTTGCGTGTGGACAAAGAACCGCTGCAATTGGTGGAATTGCCCGATCCCAGGCCGGCGGATGACGAAGTGTTGTTAAAAGTGCTGGTGTGCGGGGTTTGCCACACGGAACTGGATGAAATCGAGGGACGCACTCCGCCATCGCGTTTTCCCATGGTGTTGGGGCACGAGGTGGTTGGCCGGGTAATCGAAAAAGGAGCCCGGGTTACCCATTTGCAAATTGGTGATCGGGTGGGTGTCCCTTGGCTGTTTTCTTCTTGCGGGCATTGCGAATATTGTCAGCGCGGTGAGGAAAATTTGTGCCCGGAATTTAAAGCCACCGGCCGCGATGCCTTTGGCGGCTATGCCGAGTACATGGTGGTCAAAGAGAAATTTGCCCATCCCATTCCCGAAATTTTCAGCGACGAACAGGCCGCACCCTTAATGTGCGCCGGTGCGGTGGGCTATCGTTCCCTGCGCCTGACCAATCTGCAAAACGGGCAGCGGCTGGGATTAACCGGGTTTGGCGCCTCCGGACATCTGGTTTTGCAGATGGTTAAACACAAATATCCCGCTTCCGAAGTGTACGTTTTTGCCCGCAGTAAAAGCGAACGGGAATTTGCTCTGGAATTGGGAGCCGTCTGGGCGGGTGATACGACCGATCGCTCTCCCGAAAAGCTCCATGCCATCATCGACACCACGCCGGTCTGGAAGCCCATCGTAGAGGCAATGGACAACTTGCTGCCGGGCGGACGTCTGGTCATCAATGCCATCCGTAAAGAAGAATTGGACAAGGATTATTTGTTGCAATTGGATTACACCCGTCATTTGTGGATGGAAAAAGAAATTAAGAGTGTGGCCAATGTGGCTTTGATTGATGTGCGTGATTTCTTGCAATTGGCGGCCGAAGCTCCCATTATTCCCGAAATTCAAACGTACTCTCTGGAAGAGGCCAATAAAGCCCTTGTAGAATTGAAGGAACGCAAAATTCGCGGTGCCAAAGTACTGGTGATCGGCAAATAAAATTTTGTTCATGTTTTCGGCGGATTCTCCGAATGTGATTTTCGTCTGTGTCTTTTAATGGAGAAATGTCGTATCTTTGAATTAAATTCTGGTAAAATGCAGAATTATGCTCAGGCATAAAAAGGAAAATGGAGGCAATATGAAAAGTTTCGCTTTGTTGACGGTTGGAACAGTGGCCCTGTTTTTGTTCTCGTGCGCCGGGCCCACCCGTACGGTGCAGCGTGTGCAGGTGGACAAAACCATCGACCTGAGCGGGCACTGGAACGACACCGATGCCCGGCTAACCGCCGAGGCAATGGTGCGGGATGTGCTTTCCAAACCTTGGCTGCGCAATTTTATTCGTGAACACAACCGTCAGCCGGTGGTTATTGTGGGACAAATCCGCAACCGCAGCAGCGAGCACATCGAAACCGACATGTTCATTAAAGACATCGAGCGGGAATTGCTGAATTCCGGTCAGGTGAAATTTGTTGCCTCGGATAAAGAAAGAAAAGCCGTACGGAATGAGCGGCTCGATCAGCAAAGTTACGCCTCTCCCGAAACCGCCAAACAGCTGGCCAACGAACTGGGCGCCGATTTCATGCTTCAGGGCGAAATCACCTCGGTCACCGATGCATTCGAGGGCAAACGTGTCGTGAAATATCAGGTCAATCTTGAGCTCATCGATATTGAAAAGAACACCAAAGTGTGGATCGGGCAAAAAGAAATCAAAAAGTTCATCCAGCAAAAAAAATACACCTGGTAACCGTTTGCCATGTAAATAAGGTACAAAATGCATGAAATTTCGGATGTCGGCATGCTAATAAAAAAGGTGAAAATATTTTTTGCGATTGCAGCGCTCCTTGGCCTGTTGGTCGCTTGTGTCTCTTCGGTGCAAAAGGCCCGCTATTTCGACACGGTTGTGCTCGATGCCCAAAATAACCAATTCGACCGCGCTATTCAAAAACTGCAAAAAGCCCGCAAAGATAAGCTTTACGGTACGCACGATCGCCTGCTTTACTATCTGGATATGGGGATTTTGTACTATTACAAAGGCGATTACACGCAGAGCAACCGCTATTTAAATCGCGCCGAAGAGATCATGGAAGAGCTTTTCACCAAAAGCGTTTCCCAACTGGCCATGACCTTTGTTCTCAATGACAATGTACAGGACTACCCCGGAGAAATTCACGAACATTTGTACGTGAATGTGTTCAAAGCGATTAATTACGTGCAGCTTGGCAGCTTTGACGATGCCTTTGCCGAAATCAAACGCGTGGACAATAAACTGCAGGAATTGGAAGACAAATACCAGCAACTGTTTAACTGGTACAATCGGCACGACACCACCGGGGTAAAGGTGACTTACCAGCCTACCCGTTTTTACAACGATGCGCTGGCCCATTATTTAAGCTACCTGATTTACCGCGCCGACGGACGCTATGACGACTGCCGCATTGAACTGGAAAAAATTCATCAGGCCTGGCAAACGCACTCCGATGTTTACTACTTTCCGCTTCCTTCCTCTTTAAAGGAAATGAGTGCGCCGCAAAAACATTATTTAAATATAATGGGATTTGTCGGGAAAGCTCCTGCCAAAATTGCCGTAGGCGGATTAATTACCACCTACAACGGCTATTTGGGAATGAGTGACCTATCGGTGCCCATTGCCTTGCCGCGTATCCCGTTTCCGGGGATCAAAGAAGGCTATCATTTTAAATTTGCCTTTCCCATGATGATGCCCGGCAAAACCCGTATTAATCGGATTAATGTGCGCATCGACGGGCAAGATATGGGAGAGCTTGAACTGCTGGAAGACATGGGCAAGATTGCCTTAAAAACGTTTCGTAACAAACAAAAGCTGATTTACATTAAAACCATCATTCGAACGGTTACCAAGGGCATCCTGGCGGCCAAAGCCAAAAAGAAATTACGGAAAAAATTGAAGGCCAACGATTTCTGGGGTGCGGTGCTCAATGCCAGTGTTGATTTGGCGGTGGATGCGACTGAACAACCCGATTTACGCTGTTGGAAAACGCTGCCCAAGGAATGCCTGATCGGGGAATACGCTTTACCTAAAGGAGAACACACGATTGATGTGCTGGGCTACGATCGCAACGGACAGGTGCTTTATTCGCATCGTTTTGAGAATTATTCGGTGAAATCCGGCGTAAATCTTTTGTCGTTTGTAACACTTCAATAAGACGGAGAAAAACCCATGAAAATATTATTACGTTTTGTCTTGATTTTGGCGGTATTGCAATTACTGCATTGCTCGTACGCACAAAAGGGGCGTATGATGGAGCAAGGCAAAGAAAAACCTGCCTGGGTCGAGAAGCCCTATGCGCTTTTCCCTCAGGAACGATACATTGTGGGGGTGGGAAGTGGTGATACGAGAGAAGCCGCCGAGCAAAACGCCATCGCCGAAATTGCCAAGGTGTTTCAGGCCAATGTGCAAGTGGATGAAACGCTGATCGAAAGCGTGTTGGAACAATCCAAAAACGGGGAACACGCCTTGCAAACCTCGTCGGAAATTTACAATCGCAGCCGGGTAACCAGCAATCAGAAACTGAAAAATGTTAAGGTCGATCGGGTCTTCTTTGCGGAAAATGAAGGGTTGTACTATGCTCTGGCCTATCTCGACCGGGCCGAAACCGCCCGCATGTACCGCAAGGATTTCGAAGAAAACAATTTGTCGATTTCCGAATATTTTAATAAGGCGAAAGCGGAAACCAACAAATTACGCAAATTAGCCATGCTGAACAAAGCGTTGGCCTTGTGGCAAGTGAACGATTTGATTAATGAACAGTACAAAGTGCTTACTACCGGCAAAGGCCTGGTGCCGGCTGTGAGCAAAAGCGAGCTGGATCAGGCCGTAAGTAAGGCCCGTAAAGCCATTGTCGTGCAATTGCGTCCCCAGGGCGATGTGCCTGCAGAGGTAAAACAATATGTCAAAGAATTTGTCGGCCGTTTGGGCTTTACCATCGGGCAACAAAACGCCGACTTTGTACTTCAATTTTCTTTGAAACTAAATGAAACAAATTTAAACCGTCCGGGCATTGTCGCTTACAATTGGCAATTTGCCATTCAATGGATGGACGGACAAAACGGAAATGTTCTGAAAACACTGACGCTAAACAAACGTACGGCAGCGATTTCCGAAGGAGAAGTTCACGCCCGAATTTTCCGCATGATTAAAAACGCGTTGATGAACCAATTCTACAGGGAAATTCTCGATTTTGTGAATAGCTTTTAAGTCGGGCAGAATCAACGGATAAGGAAAAGTAAAACCCAAAGCCGGAAGCGCAGGGGAGCAATATCCGTTGGCAGGTATTTCCGTGCTCTAAAGGTGATAAATAGGCCCGATTCCTGAAAATTTGATTTAGATCAATGAAAAAGTCCCGAATTTTAGGGAAACTACCGGAGAACCGGGAATGTCAATGTTGTTTACTTTAGCGCTACAAAATGAATCTAAAATAAGAGCACCGGACAGCGGTGAAAGTAATACGTAAAAACAGGTAAAAACGATAATCCAAATAGTTGTTCCATTAATCAAAGGAGAACGCCATGAAGCGTTACATGTATTTACTCATTTCTTTATTTATCCTGGCCGCTTTTGTCATGTCTTGCGGTGGGTCTAAAAAAGTAACGGCCACCGACTCGGGCATGGAAGTGGTATCCGATCCCTTCCAGGATTTGACCGACATGGCAAATCAAATCATTCAGGCCGGTGGAGTAGCCGCTGTGGGACAGGGAACCTCGGCGCGCATGGACTTGGCCAAGAAAAAAGCGGTTACCGATGCTCAAGGACAATTAGCCGAAATTTTCAATCTGAAAGTACAAAAGCTGAAGAAGAATTTTCAGGAAGAAGTGGGCAGTGCCAACGATTCCGAAATCAACGAGGCTTTTAGTACCGTGACCAAAACGTTGACCAGCCAATTGCTGCGTGGCGCGATTACCAAAAAAGTGAAGTACATGAAAAACAAAGAAACCGGACAAATTACAGCCGCAGCGGTGGTTGCCATCGAGCCGAATGTGATCAATATGTCCATTCTTGACGAAATGAAAGCCAAAAAGCCGAAGCTGTACGAACGCTTCCGTGCCAGCAAAGCTTACGAAGAGTTGAAAAAAGAAATGGAAAATTACGAAAAACAACAGAATCAATATTAATTCGATCGCGTTTTGTAAAGGGAGGCCTGTGTCCTCCCTTTATTATTTTTAGCGGATTCATTTAACTGTGAGATAATTGTTTGATGAATTTTGTACTACGCCTTGGCTTCTTCCTTATTCTTTTAATAGCTTTTCCGTTGCAGGCAGTTAATCGCTATCCCGAGTGGTTCCTGAATGCGCAAAAATATCCGGGAATCATTGTCGGATATTCCTATGCGGGCAATCCTGCGCAATACGATGCGGAAAACATGTACACTGCCTATCGCTCCTGTGTGGTTTACGGCACTCTGGAAATTTACCAAACATCTCAGGATGACCAATGGCTCAAGAATTCGGATTATTATTACTATTTTTCTCCCGACTCCGTGGAGAAAATTCGCGGTCGACTGGTAAAAGTCGATTCGTTTCAGACCGAACTTTTGTCCGGTGATTACATCGAGGCGTTTATGCTCGATTCGGCCGACAGCAATTTTTCGTCGCCGTGGGTCGATGTGCGTACACTGTCCATGCCCCGCTGGGTTTCGCAAACCTTCTGGCAAGACAGTGCGTACTATTACGGGGTGGGAATGTACACTTCGCTGGGCAATGAAAACGATGCCTGGAAAACCGCCGAAGAACAGGCCATTTTTTCCATTTTGACGAATTTGGCGGTCGGCGTTTTTAAATTACGATTATCGGACAAAGAGTCGGTAGAAGGTTCGGCCAATATGGAAGAAATTTCTTTTTTAACGTTGCGCTATCTATTGCAAAACATTCAGGTGTTACAACGTTTCCCCGATGTGGAAAACAAGGTGTTTTACGTGTTGGTGCGTATTCCCCGGAACGGATTGCACTCGCCACTGCTGGGCAAGAGTATCGGGGGAAATTAATCAAGGAGGTGGGTATGTGGAAAGTTTTACTGAGTGTGCTGCTCATGGCCTCGTGGCTGTTCGGTTACGATTTTAAAGTGACGGTCAAATGGAACGAAATGGCTATGACCGGCGAAGCGGAAGCCATGTTGCAGTATTACCACGAAGGAAAGGTAGAGACCATTCACGGAAATTTGAATAAAGCCTCCAAAGACGGGAATGTACAGGTTAATCGGACGTTTAGCGGGGGCTCCCGGGAATTTATTATTAACCATGCCCGGGGTAATTTGTTCAATATTTGGGTAGTGAATGATCTGATGGACGAGGAATTTGCCACCGAAGACGATATGTACATGCTGTCCGATGCGCAGGTTCAGGTTTGGGTGGAAGACCGGGTGAACCATGCCACCTATCAAATTCAATTGCCACCCAAAACTGCCGGGCTGGTCTTTAGAGCAGGCGCTATTGTGGACGGCCATTTTTACAAGTTTTTTCAGGTCTTTAAAAAGAAACGCCTTTACGACGTGACATTAATCGATGCTGTAACCGGCAAGCCCCTTTCCGGTGCCGGGGTGGTAATTAAAAATCAACGAACCGGCGAAACCGTGGCAATGGGACAAACCGATGAAAAAGGCAATTTTATGCACCCCGTAGAGTACGGCGCATATGACGTGCTGTTTACCAAACAGGGCTACCTTGAAGCCAAACACGAATTTGAAATGGGAATTGACGAATTACCGGTGAGCATGAATTTCGCTCTTTCGCCGGTCATTAAAAAATACCGGATTGTGCTAACCTGGGGTGCCTTCCCGCCCGATCTGGACGCCCATCTGGCCGGCCCGAAACCCGATGGCGGGCGCTTTCACATTTGGTGGCGCAACAAGGTTCTGATTGGCGGGAAAAATTTCCTGGATCGGGACGACCAATCTTCTTACGGGCCCGAAACCATCACCATTTACAAACCGGCGCGCGGAGAGTACGTGTATGCCGTGCACAACTACAGCGGGCGCAATCATTACGGAAGCCTGGACCTGTCGTTTAGTGGCGCCCATGTGGATGTGTACGCCGACGGTCGATTGCAAGCCAGTTTTGATGTGCCGCGCGGGCAAAAGGGCAATGTCTGGGAAGTTTTTAAGCTGAGCCCGGCCATGCAAATCATTCCTTTGAACCGCATGTACGACGAGACCAATAGCGCCCGGGTGATTCGTTGATTGGGGTAGCACCAAAAGAGAAATGAGGTGGCTTATGCCGAAAATGTTCAAATTCTTTTCATTGATATTGGCGTTGATGCTTTGCTTTAGTGCAAAGCTAAAGGCCCAGGATGAAAGTGAATATCAAAAATGGCTGCAAAAAGAGGAAAACGAATACCAGCAGTTTTTGCAAAAAGAAGACCGGGAGTTTGCCGATTTCTTGAAGCAAGAGTGGGAAGCCTTTCACACCAACCGGGGAGTAAAGGCATTTCCCCGGCCAAAACCCGTGCACATTCCGGAAGCGCCTAAAAAGCCCCAGCCCAAGCCACCGGTTCCGTTAAAGACAATCGAAAAATTGCCACCCCCTCCTCCGGCACCCAGGCCTGTCAAGCCGAAGCCTGCCCCTGCCGCTCCGCAGCCAACTATGCTGCCTTTTGCTTTTTATTCGGAGACGGTACACGTTCCCAAAATTACTGTAGCCGCTGGCTTAGATTTGAATCCGCCCATTACTAACATAAAGTTGAGCAATGCCTGGAAGGTGTTTGCCTCGTCCGACCAAAGCAAATTGATAGAGCAACTCAAAAAAGAACGTAACCGCCTGGCCCTAAACGATTGGGGCTTTGTCCGGCTGGTGCACCAAACGGCCCGTCAGTTGCTGCCGGGGCAAGCGAATGCGTCATTGGCCTTTACCTGGTTTTTATTGAATAAAATGGGCTACGATGCGAAGGTTGCCTTCAGGAACGATCGTTTGTTTTTGTTAATGCCCTCCAAAAACACCATTTACGAACAGCCGTTTGTGGTTATTAATCAGCACAAATATTACTTCATTGCTTTTTCCGAAAAGCTGAATCTGTCCGGAAAAATTTTTACCTATCGTAAAACCTATCCCGGGGCGCAGGAAGCCCTTTTGCTTTCCATTGGCCGTTTGCCGCGCCTGCCGCAAACGGTAAAAAAACGGGTGGTACGTTTTACCTATGCCGGAAAGAACTACACCATTCCCATTGAATACGACGCGGAGCAAGTGCGTTTCTTTAAAGACTACCCGCAAACGGAGCTAAAGCTCTACTTTCAGGCACCGGCTTCTTCCTATTTGAATTATTCCCTGTTAACCAGCCTGCGTGCTTTGGTAAAAGGAAAAACGGAATTGGATGCGGTGAATTTGTTGCTGCGTTTTGTGCAAAAAGGCTTTGCCTACAAAACCGATGACGAACAATTCGGCCGTGAAAAATACATGCTGCCTGATGAAACGGTATCCTATCCTGCCTGTGATTGCGAAGACCGGGCAGTGCTGTTTTCCTATTTGGTGCGCCACCTGCTGGGGTTGGAAGTGGTGGGATTGGACTATCCCAATCACATCTCAACCGCGGTGCGCTTCCATGCGCCGGTACCGGGGCAATCGGTAAAGGTGAACGGAAGGCGTTTTGTGATTTGCGATCCTACGTACATGAACGCCAACGCGGGAATGGAAATGCCCGAGTTTGAACATGTGCAACCGAAAATAATCGTCTTTTAAGCGTAAAAAGGTTAGTGGGAAAGTGTATTAACCTAAGCAAAAGAAATCATTGAAAAAAGGAGAAGGAAAGCCATGTCCAGATATTCTGTTTTATCCGGATTTGTTGTCATGTTTTTGCTGCTTGCCTTGGGGTACGGACAGGAATCCATCGGAAAGATAACTTTTAAAGTGGGCGATAACTTCATCCAGCCGGCCGGCCGGCTTAACTGGCAGGAAGCAAAATTCTACATGGCCGTGCACGACAAAGACCGGCTGAAAACCGGGAAACAATCGCGCTGCGAAATTCAATTTAACACCAAAAAGGTGATGCGCGTCGGCGAAAATTCCGTGGTGGAAATTACCAAAGACAAAATGGGAAAAGACGAAGTAAAGATGAGCCGGGGTATGGCCTGGATTAGCTTGTTCTGGCCCAAAGGACAGGACAATTTGTTGATTCGTACGCCCACCTCGGTGTGCGCAATCCGTGGCACGGTGTATCGTCTGGAAAGCGATTCCAATAAAACCGAATATCGCTGCTACGAAGGGGAACTGGAAGTGACGCCTTTTAAGAAAGACCGCAGCGGGTTGGCCGATACCTCCCTTACCGTTAAACCGGGAGAGAGCCTGATTCTGGTCATGAATTTTGAAGAATACAAAAAACAGCAGGAAAAGGAATACGAAGATTTTAAAAAGCAGCAAATGGATGAGTTTGAACGCTTCAAACAAAAAGATGCTCAGGAATTCAAGTCGATGGTAGAGAAAGACCTGGCCGATTTCAAGCGCATGCAGGGCATTGCTTACAAAAAATCGACGTTCAATGCGGCGGAAGATGCCGCCTCTGACTGGGTGCAGTGGAACAAGGAACGGGATAAACTGTTGCAACGCCAGTAAAACGAACCCTATCGGGATGGGGTGAATCCTACCGAGCGGAGCCTTTTAATTGAAACAACAGAGGATGACCAAGTGAAAGCCATCAAAACCTGTGTGACGGGTATTTTCGGCCTCTTTTTAATGCTTGCCCTTTCGTTTTGCAAAGGTGAAAAGAAGCCTGCAACCGGGCAGGCTGACAGCCTTGCGATTGTGCAGGACGATTCGCTTCCGAAGGAAGCGGGGGAAACTTTGCCTTCGTGGTTTCGGGAAATTCCGCAAAAGCCCGGAACCCTTTACGCCGTTGGGCGCGGGGGATCGTCACGCATTAACCTTTCCCGGGAGAAGGCGCTGTTAAACGCCCAGGCCGCTCTGGCCCGGCTGTTTGCTCAGGGAAAAAACAAGGCCACGGACAGCCTGAATGTGCTTTTGACCCGTAGCCATGTGGTAAAAGAAAAGCAGGTGCGGCAGGGAAACCGCTGGTACACCTACGTTTTAATCGAGATGCCCCTTAACTGAATGCCCGGCAAACTTGTTTGAAAATTTTGATGGTTTGCTCCACGTCCTCATCGGTGATGTGCAAATGGGTAACCAGACGAATACGCGTGGGAGAAAAGGGAATAACGCGCACGCCGTTTTGCTCTAACTGCTCGGCAATAAAAGCGGCCGATTTGCCGGTAAGGCTGGTATCGATGATAATGATGTTGGTTTGAACGCTTTGCAAATCAATAACCATACCCGGAAATTCATTGAGCGCTTCGGCCAGCATTTTGGCCCGGCGATGATCTTCGCTTAACCGTTCGAAATTGTGTTCTATGGCGTACAAAGCGCCCGCGGCAATAATGCCGGCCTGCCGCATGCCGCCACCGTAAACCTTGCGATAATAATGCGCCTGCTCGATCACTTCTTTACTTCCCACAATAATGGACCCAACCGGCGCACCCAATCCCTTGGAAAAACAAAGCGACACCGAATCGAAATATTGCGCGTATTCTTTCAAAGAAATGCCGGTTGCCACCGAAGCATTCCACAAACGGGCGCCGTCCAGATGCATTCTTAATCCGTAACGGTCTGCCATCTGCCGCATTTTCTTAATCTCTTCGAGCGGGTAAATGGTGCCGCCCCAGCGATTGTGGGTGTTTTCCAGAACAATCAGGCGGGTTTGCGGAAAGTGATGGTTCTTGGGGCGAATGGCTTCTTCGACCTGTTTTACGTCGAGAATGCCGTACTTACCGGGCAAAGGGCGAATTTGCACGCCGGAGAGTAATGCCGGGGCTCCGGCCTCGTAATTGAAAATGTGCGCGCGTTCTTCGCAAATTACTTCGTTGCCCGGCCGGGTGTGGACATTAATGGAAATTTGGTTGGCCTGCGTGCCACTGGTCACGAAAAGAGCCGCTTCTTTGCCTGTGAGCTCGGCCATTTTTTCCTGCAACGCATTTACCGTGGGATCTTCTCCGAAAACATCGTCGCCTACTTCAGCCTGAGCCATAGCACGACGCATCCCTTCATCGGGTCGGGTGATGGTATCGCTGCGTAAATCGATGATTTTCATAAAGATAGTTCTCCGTCAGTTTGTCCGGCAAAAAAATAGGGATTAATCATCTTTTTTTCAACCGTTTTTTCAAAGGTTCCGAATGCCTCTGAAATTTTGCTGCGACAAAAACAGGTCCGGCTATTGCTTCGGTGCATTTTTGTAAAATAATTTGCCCGTGCCCAGCAAACCAATAAAAACGAACACGGCAAAGGTCAGGCTGCTTACCGCGAGTTGCATTCCCCCGGAAAGAATGTGGCCGCTGGTGCAGCCTCCGGCCATGCGCGCTCCGAAAATCAAAATGAAGCCTCCGACAAAAGCCCACAAAATGCGGTGCCAAGGGGTCTTTCCCTTGTAATGTTCCCAATTGGAAAAAATGAGCTGCAGTTTGAATTCTTTTTTAATGAGCGAAACGATTAATCCGGCGAGAAAGGCGCCGCCTAAAAAAATTAATTCCCAATGCCCCGGTGTCCGGATTTTGGCGAAGTAGGCATTGTCCGTAAAACCGAACAAATAATCGGCCAGGTAAGGGTAGGTGGTCGAGGCGCCGATAGGGCGATTGGCAACCGAGCCCAAAAAGACAAATGCGTTAAGCAAAGCCAGCGCAAGACCGGAATACAGCCATTTCCGATCGGCCTTTCCCTCTTTCTGATCCAGCCAAAAGGCAAAATAGATGAAGGCAATGGCAATGACAAAAAGAAGAATGAAAAATAAAACGGAAGGTCCGCCAACAAGACCGGAGAGAGAAACTTTCCCCAGATTAGGACCTAATAGACCCTGAATACCGGGAAATGTCAGGGTGAAAACCAGGCCGCCCAGCAATCCGCCAATGATTCCGACCAGAGCGTCGAGTGCACCTTCGCCCAGCGAAATGGCCAGCGTGCCGGGACAGTATCCTAAAATGGCCATGCCACTGCCAAAGATGATTCCTCCTAAAATCACTCCGCCAAGCACAAAAGGTTTAACATGGTAATGGGCCAATCCCGCTGCGATTTCAATATTCAGTACAATGGCACCGACACCAATAGCCAGAACAATGGCTTTGGCTACGGCTAAATCTTCCAATGTTGCCAGCCGGCTGATAACGTCGTACTTGTTCAGGCGGGCGTACTGCAAAATTACCCCGAACAAAAATCCAAGAATTAAAATAACCAGAGTCATGGTACCTCCCGATCGATTATTGTTGAGTGTGTTATTGAAGTGAATCTAATGAAAAAAATTAAAATTGAAAAATTTAAGCGGAAGTGTGGGGCAGGGAGACCCTTTCCTTAAAAGAAAACGAAAATATTATTTCCCGCCTTTTGTGTGTTAGCGCAAGGTTCCTTACTGTTTTTACACTAATTTTTAAATGTTTTTGAAAACACACCTAAGGATGGGACCGTTCGAAACCAATATTGAGGATGCCATGCGTTTATTCGTCCCGTTTTTTGTGATTTTGTTTTTAAGCCCGCTTTTTTTAAAGGCCCAAACCGACATTGCCGATCAAACGCAGGTTTTCGGCGTGTGGACATCTGCGGGGTCGCCTTACCGAATTAACGGAGAAGCCATAGTACCGCAGGGAAAGTGTCTGGTAATCGAGGCCGGGGTTCGGGTGGAATTTAAAACCGGTAGCGAGCACGATTACGTAAATCCGGCTTTTGATCTGGGCTTTTTACGCGTTCAGGGATGCCTGCAGGTGCGGGGAAGCGCACAGGCGCCGGTGATTTTTACCGCTCAGGATACTAGCGGACATTGGGGCATTATTTTCTTTGACGAAGATGCCGCCGACAGTTCGTTTCTTAATTTTGCCACGATTCGCCGCGCCTCGTTTGTCAATTATTTGAAAAATTGGCTGAATTACACCGGGGCCCTCAGCAGTGTGAACACACACTTTACCATCGGAAACGTTCGCATCGAAAATAACGCGGCGGATGGGATTTTTGTCAAAGAAGCTTCGCTGCAGGTAAAGAATTGCCTGATCGTCCGCAACGGACAAAACGGGCTGCACGCCCTGAGCCAAAGCGATATCCGAGTGATTAATGCCACTGTTGCCTGCAATGCCTCTGCCGGGTTCGATTGCGGTGTGAACAGCCGGCCGCACATCTCCAATTCGATTTTTTGGGCGAATGGAAGCGATCTGAATCCGGGAGAATATTCATCGGTTGCAGTAGATTACACTTTGCTGCAACGTTCTGCCTCCGCCGAGCAGATTCAGGCGGGAGAAGGAAACATCTGGGGCAAAAATCCCTTGTTCGTTTTCCCCGATAGCGGGAATTTTCATCTTGCGTTTAATTCCCCGGCCGTAAATGCGGGGAAGCCCGATACCAGCGGACTGGGGCTTTCTCCGACCGACGTGGAAGGAGCGGCCCGTATTGCCCATCAGCGCATTGACATGGGAGCCCTTGAACGGCAGCAATCGTTTTTGCGGCTGGTGCGCCCTAACGGGAATGAGACGTTTGTTTTCGGGAAGCAGGAAAAAATAAGCTGGCAAACCGATCTGGCAAACGTTACGCTGCAATATTCGCTGGACGATGGCCAAAGTTGGCAGGAAATGGCCTCGTTGCACGACCAAACCCACTGGGATTGGCTGGTTCCGGCGGAATATTCGGAAAATGCTTATGTGCGCGTCCTGGCCGAGAACGATCCGGCGATGTTCGATGCCAGCGATACCAGTTTGATTCTGGCCGATCACATGATTGTGCGTGACGGAATCGCCGTTTTTGGAACGTGGGATTCAACCATGAGCCCCGTGGAAATTCGTGGCCGGGCCCGGGTCCCGCAAGACTCACTTTTGCGCATCGGGCCGGGGGTGCGGGTGGAATTGAAGGCCGGGACGGAATTTAATGCGGCACGTGCGGACTTTGACGCGGGCTTTCTCCACGTGAAAGGAGCGTTGCAGGCCCTGGGTGCTTTGCACGATTCTGTTACATTCACCACGTTGGGTGCAGGGTATTGGGGCACACTTTTGTTTGATGAGGCCGATAGCGGCGCCAGTACTCTCGATTTTGTCAAAATCGAGAATGCCGCGGGCGTGGACAGTGTGGAAGGCCAAAATTACCCTGCGGCGCTTTCCTTGAATGCTTCTGCCTTGGAGATTGCGCATTGCGAAATTAGCCGCAATCGTTCCAGCGGAATTGTACTAAACGGTGAAAGCACACCCGCCATTCACAATTGCCGGATAAACGACAATGAAGGAACGGGAGTGCTGCTGCAAAATGCCAATCACTTTCCCAAAGCGGAATTGTTTGAAAATCGTGTGGAAAGAAACCATCGGCATGGAATCTGGTTGCAGGGAAGCAGCGCTGCCTATTTGTATGATAATGTGGTGGAACACAACGATTCCACGGGGATTCTTTTGCAAACGGGCTACGCCACCCCGCGCCTGGAAAACAACCGAATCGGTTACACGCCAACGGGAATTTCTTGCGATTACAGTACTCCGAAGATAGTGGGTGATGTGGTGTATCATTGCCAAAAGGGGCTGGCCATTACCGGCGCCAATCCCGATCTGGGAAATGTTACACTGGCAGACAATGAAACCGCGATCGGGTGCACGGATGCCAGCCCGGTTTTGACCAATGTGCTCTTTGGCCGTAACAATCGCGATTTTGATTTTGCAAACGGCGACAATAGCGCGCCTACGGTTTCTTTTTCTTTGAGCGACAAGGCCTATTTCCCGGCGCAGGTGTTGGATGCCGGATTTAATCGTCTGGGCGTAAATCCCGGTTTTAGCGGAATTGCTCCGCATCCTTACGCCCTGAAAAAGGGCTCTCCGGCCATCGATCGCGGTACGACCGAAAACTCATTGATTACCCTGCCCGAATCGGACGTGGCCGGGCATCCCCGCATTTTGGATGGAAATCACGACGGGACCAAACAAATCGACATAGGCGCCTACGAGTTTGCCGAACTTACGGCCGGGTTCCGGGCCACGCCTACTTCGGGGGCTGTACCCTTGACCGTACGCTTTTACGACGAATCGGTGGGCAATGTGGATACCTGGCATTGGGCCTTTGGCGACGGAGCGCAAAGCACGGAGGCCAATCCATCGCACACGTACGAGCGGGCCGGAAAATTTACCGTACGGCTGGCAATTCGGGGTGAAGCGGGGCAAGATTCGTTGGTGCGCCCGGATTACATTTACGTCAAATATCCGCCCTTTGTCTGCCGGTCTCTTCCCGATACGGCTTTTTTTGAAGACAGCGGCTGGCATTTGCTGCGAAATTTGCAGCACGTATTTTGTGATTCCGATTCGACAACACTTCTAACATTTGGTGCAACATCTTCTTCCGCCCATCTGCTTACGCGCTGGCAGGGCGATTCTTTATTCGTGAAAGGAGACAGTAATTTTAACGGTGCGGTGCGTCTTTGCGTGACGGCCAAAGATGAAATCGGTCTAAAGGCTTCTGACACGTGCCTCGTGTCCGTCCTTCCGGTAAACGATGTGCCGTATCGTGAAAAACCGTTGCCCGACAGCCTGGTTTTTACCAGTGATTCCACCGTGCGGCTGAAACTCTGGGAATATTACGGCGATGTGGAAACGGCGGATTCGTTGTTGCAATTTGTTCTAACGGCAAAAAGCGATTCGGTGCAGGTGCTCTGGAATGCTTCCGGCGGAACCGCAACTATTTCTTGTGTGGCCGGGTTTAGCGGCCGCACCTGGCTTTTTATTTCGGTAACGGACGACAGTGGCGCCGGTTTGCACGATTCTTTGCTGCTGAAAATAAAGCGGCCCACGGCGGTCGGGGCTGCTGCCTTGTCTCATCTTCCCCGGCGATTTTTTATGTCGCAAAATTACCCCAATCCTTTTAATCCCGTAACGACCATTCGTTACGCATTGCCCGTGGCACAAAATGTAACTCTGGAATTGATCGATTTGCGTGGTCGGCGTAAAATGGTTTTTCATTCGGGCTGGCAGCAACCGGGCTGGTACGTTTTCCGGCTCGATACGCGGCGTTGGCGTTTGGCCAGCGGGGTGTATTTTATTTTCTTTCACAGCCAGAAGTTCAGAGCTTTTCGCAAAATCGTTCTGCTCAAGTAAGCGCAGTAAACTCATTCGGTGGTTTCGGAAAGCACGTTCGCCCGGTAGCCGGAAGCGCGCAGGTCGGCGACAAATTCCGGAAATCCGTGGGTGCAGTAAACAACCTGCGGCCGCACCTTTTCTACCACTTCCCAAAGCTGCCGATAGTCGGCGTGATCGCTTAACGGAATCACCCGATCCACACCAAAGCGTTGCCGGGCATTACCGTCCATGCCCCAGCCGGAAAGGTAAATGGAGTAGCCCCCCGAAAGATTTTTGAAAAACCGCTGGTAGCGAAAGTTGGCAGGCAAAAGCAAAATGCGCCCGGAAACGGTTTTGTTGCGGTCGAACAGCTCATAGGGATTAAAAGCGATGTTGTTTTGTTCGTACACAGGCACGAATCGGGCAATGGCCTGATCCACAGCGACGGGCAAGCCGGCATCGGTGAGAATTTTTAACGCTTCCTGTCCCTTACCCAGGGCGTAGGCGAATACGATGGGAACGCGGTTTTGTTTGAGAAGTGTGCGGCAGGTTTCGACTAACTCGTCTTCCGCTTCGGAACGCTCGGGCATGCGGTAGTGTGTTTTGCCGAAAGTGGTTTCCATGATCAAAATGTCAGCGTTTTGCCATTCAAACGTTTCCACGGTGCGCGAAGGCCCCAGACGAAAATCGCCGGTGTAAAGCAGGCGCTGCCCATTGTGGCGAATCAAAATTTGCGCGGAACCGAGAATGTGCCCGGCAGGGTGCAGGGAAATTTGGTGCTCGTTAATTGTCCAAGTCTCTCCGAAAGGCAACGCGAAAATTTCGTGGGGATTTTTCATGCGCAGACGGACGAATTCGGCCGTGGCCGGGCTGCACAAAATCTTTTTGTGGCGGGCCATGTGATCGGTGTGACCGTGCGAGACGAAGCCAAAGGGCTTAACGTGGGTGCTGTCCAGCCACAAATCAATTTCGGGAATGTGCAAATCTCGATCGAATCGAAACAAAAAAAGTCCTTTCGTTTGCAGGTTAAACGGCTTTCCCGATAAGGGTGTTGGATGTGACTTCTTCGATTTTCACGGAAACGAAATCGCCGACTCTGGCTCCGTTGTCCGGAAAAACGACGATTTTATTGCCATCGTTGCGTCCCAGTAATTGGTTGGGCTTTTTGCCTTTTCCTTCGACCAGAACTTCGAAAACTTGTCCCAGATGTTCCCGATTCTTTTCCAGGGCAATCTGTTTTTGCATGGTAACCAGGCGGGTAATGCGTGATGTCTTGTCTTCTTCGGGTACGTCATCCGGGTATTTGCGCGAGGCGATGGTGTGCTGCCGTTCGGAATATTTGAACATGAAGGCCGCGTCAAAGCGCACCTGGCGCATTACATCCAGAGTTTCCTGAAATTCCTCTTCGGTTTCTGTGGGAAAGCCCACAATGACGTCGGTGGTTAACACCAGACCGGGAATGCGCTGGCGCAAATGGTGGACCAGTTCCAAAAATTGTTCCCGGGTGTAGGTCCGATTCATCAATTCCAGAATTCGGTTGTTCCCGGCCTGCAGGGGCAGGTGGATGTGCTTGCAGGCTTTGGGATTGTTGGCCACCACATCGATAAGTTTTTCAGGGAAGTCTTTGGGATGGGGGGAAGTAAACCGAATGCGCCGAATGCCCTCAACCTGTGAAACAATATCGATCAAATCGGCAAAGTCGTAGTGTTCGTAGCGGTAAGAGTTCACATTTTGTCCCAGAAGGGTAATTTGTTTGAAGCCCTGCTGCGCCAATTGCCGGACTTCTTCCAGCACATTGAACGGATCGCGGCTGCGCTCGCGTCCGCGGGTGTAAGGCACCACGCAAAACGTGCAAAAATTGTTGCAGCCTCGCATTACCGCAATCCAGGCGTTTACTCCCGGTGCATGTTCGGGAAAGATGTCGCTGTAAGTTTCGTATTCGGAAAGGGTAAAATCGCCTTCTTTTTTGCCTTCGTTTATCACGTTTTCAAGCATTTGCGGCAGGCGTTTGTAGCTATCGGGCCCGGCGGCCAGATCGACCCCGAATTTCTCGTCGAGCAATTCGTGGCGTAAGTTTTCGGCCATGCAGCCCAGCACGCCGATTACCAGCTTGTTTTTTTGCTTGCGCAATTGCTTTAAATTTTGAATGCGCTGATTTACCTTTTGATGGGCATTTTCCCGGACGGAACAGGTGTTAAGAAAAACGACATCGGCCTCTTCCGGTTGCTCGGTAAAAGAGTAGTCATGACGTTTCAGAATCGTTTTAACGATTTCGGTGTCGTATTCATTCATCTGACAGCCGTAAGTTTCTATGTAAACGCGTTTCACTCGAGTACTCCTAAAATTTTGTCTGTTTGAGCCGATTGCAAACGAACATTGCGAATTTGATTTTTCAAAGGATGCGGCGCCTGTACGGCAATGCGCATGTAATTTGGGCTAAAGCCTTCCCAAAGTCCTTCATGTTCCTGCTCGAAAAGTACGGGCACGGTTTGTCCCAAAAAAGATTGGAAAAAGGCGAATTTTTTGCGTTTGCCTACCTCAATCATGATGCGTGTGCGCTCTTTTTTAACGTGATGCGGTACTTTGGGCTTCAATTTGTAGGCCGTTGTTCCTTTGCGATCGGAATAAGTAAAAACGTGGAAATAGGCCAGGGGCAAATCGGCCACGCGTCTTTTGGTAAGAGAAAACGATTCATCGTTTTCTCCGGGGTAGCCTACCATAATGTCCGTGCCCAACCCAATGTGCGGGATGCGTTTGATCGCGTAATTCACAATGTGTTCGAATTCCGCAAACGAATGCTTGCGACGCATGGAATGCAACAGCGCGTCGTCGGCGCTCTGCAACGGAATGTGCAAATAGGGTACCACCTTTTCCGAATCGGCCATGTAGTCGATCAGGTCGGTGCCCACCGTTGTGGGCTCGATGGAGCTAATGCGGATGCGTTGCAATCCATCGATGGCCTCCAGAGCCTTTAGCACATCCAGCAGTCCTTTGCCTTCGAATTGGTAGGTGCCAATATTGATGCCCGTCAGTACGATTTCTTTGAATCCGGATTGGACCAGATGACGCGCCTCCTGAACCAAATTGCCGAAATTCCTGCTGCGTGCCGGTCCGCGTGCCGTGGCGATAATACAGAATGAACACACAAAGTTGCAGCCGTCCTGAATTTTGAGATTGGCCCGGGTGTGCGTCTGGTAAAGTCCGGGCGTTTCGATGGTAAAAGGTTGACGGGTAATTTTGGGCGAATGAATGATCAAAGGTTCTCTGCGCTTTTCCCAGTGATCGATGTAATCAATCAAACGCAATTTGTGTTCGTTTCCCATGATGACATCCACCCCATCAATTTGGCGGATGGCCTCGACAGAAACCTGAGCGTAGCAGCCCACGACCGCCACAAAGGTGTTGGGATTACGCCGCAAACTTTGACGCACTGCCTGACGACATTTGGCATCGGCCTGTTCGGTTACGGTGCAGGTATTAATAACGGTAATGTCCGCAGGCTGCCCGAATTCTACAATCTCAAAACCACGCTCTTTAAACGTTTGGGCAATAATGGCCGTTTCGGCCTGATTTAAACGGCATCCCAGTGTATGTAATGCAACTTTTGGCATAGTTTCCTTTTTGTCAAATCTGGTGCTATCTCCGGTATTTCCCCTTTGCAAAACCAGAAACGGAGAACGTGGCAAATGCTTCGCTTTGGCGGCATTTGCCATTTTTACGTGCCTTCTTAATTTCAACGCACAGGAGAAACAAATTCTTCCCGTTTGTTAAAGTCTGGCAAATTTAAGGCTTCCCATTTGGCATGTCAAATTACCCCAAAAATATTTTTGCGAAAAATTCTTGTGAATTTGTGTCCGATAACCTGGCTTGTGCCCGGGGATTGCGTAAATTCATTCGCTGGGTTCGCATGGTGCAACACAAACAAGGAGAACAATGTGCGTCTGTTAACGATAGGTTTCATTATTTGGGTAGGATTCATCATGTCTCAATGTCAATCACAATCGAAAATAAAACCGCCGGTAGCCGAAAAAATTCCCCATCGCGATACTCTGTTTAATGATGTGCGAATTGACAATTACTATTGGTTACGGGAAAAAGATAACCCCGGAGTGCTCGACTATTTAAAGGCTGAAAATGCCTACACCGAAGCGCAAATGGCTTGCACAAAAGAATTACAGAAAAAATTGTACGACGAAATGGTGGGGCGCATTAAGGAAACGGATGAAAGCGTTCCCTACAAAAAAGGAAGGTACTATTACTATTCGCGAACGGAAAAAGGGAAACAATATCCCGTTCATTGCCGAAAAAAAGGCAGTTTGCGGGCAAAAGAAGAGGTTATTCTCGATGAAAACGTTCTGGCCAAAGGACATAAATTTTTTGCATTGGGTGTCCTGGAAGTAAGCCCGGATCACCGCCTGTTGGCCTTTTCCGTGGACACCACCGGCTCTGAGACGTACACCATTTTTGTCAAAAACCTGGAAACCGGAGAAATCTTTCCCGAAAAAATTCCCAATACTTACTACACCCTGGCCTGGGCTAACGATAATCGTACTTTCTTTTACACCGTGCTGGATGCTGCCATGCGTCCGTACAAAGTAATGCGCCACCGACTGGGCGAATCTCCCCGAAAAGATCGGGTAATGCACCACGAAAAAGATGAAAAGTTTTTCCTTTCGCTCCGGCGCAGCAAAAGCGGCCGTTACATTTTTATGGATATTGCCAGTCAGGTGACTTCCGAAGAGCGGTTTTTAAACGCCGATGCACCCGACGGGGAGTTCCGGATTTTTTCACCCCGGCAATACAATGTGGAATACACCATCGTGCATCACGGGAATTACTTTTACATCCGCACAAACGAGAATGCGATTAATTTCAAGTTAATGCGTACTCCGCTGGAGCACATTCAAAAAAAGAATTGGCAAACGGTAATTGCACACAACCGGGAGACAATGTTGCAGAGCGTAGAGCCTTTCAAAGATTTTTTAGCCGTTTTGGAAAAGAAGAAAGGGCTCAAAAATATTCGCATTCTACCCGATGGAAACGAGTCGTTTTATGTGCAATTTAACGAACCGGTGTACACCGTTTCGTTTACGGGCAATGCCGAATACGCTACCCCTTATTTACGATTCAACTACCAGTCGCTCATAACGCCTTCTTCGGTGTACGATTACAATGTAAAAACACGACGCCGTACCCTCAAAAAACGCCAGGAAGTATTGGGCGGATATGATCCGAATAATTACAAAATGGAACGAATCTGGGCTACGGCCAAAGATGGGGTAAAAGTACCGATTTCTCTGGTTTACCGGAAAGGCCTTAAAAAAGACGGTAAAAATCCCGCCCTGCTTTACGGCTATGGCGCCTACGGTGTTACCATTGATCCTTATTTTTCCTCGAATCGCTTTAGCCTGATCGATCGCGGATTTGTGTACGCCATTGCGCATGTTCGCGGAGGCGGAGCTTTGGGCCGCCCGTGGTACGAAGAGGGCAAACTGCTCAAAAAAAAGAATACCTTTACCGATTTTATCGCCTGCGCCGAAAATTTAATCGCTCGAAAGTTTACCAACGCCGAGCATCTGGCCATCATGGGGGGCAGTGCCGGCGGATTGCTCATGGGCGCGGTAACCAATATGCGTCCCGATTTGTTTAAGGCGGTTGTTGCGCACGTACCTTTTGTGGATGTGCTAAACACCATGCTCGATCCCACTCTGCCGCTTACGGTGATCGAGTACGATGAATGGGGAAATCCGCACGAGGAAAAATATTATTGGTACATCAAATCGTATTCTCCTTACGACAATGTGCAGGCAAAGGCCTATCCCAATATGCTGGTTACGGCCGGATTAAACGATCCGCGGGTAAGTTACTGGGAACCGGCTAAATGGGTGGCCAAATTACGCGCTCTGAAAACGGACAATCACCTTTTGTTGCTAAAAACAAACATGGGGGCCGGGCACATGGGCGCCTCGGGCCGCTACGATTATTTGAAAGAAGTGGCTTTTGATTACGCCTTTTTGCTGGAACAGGTTGCGGACAACGTCGAATAAAAAGAAAGAACCCTCGGTAAGTATTTTTTTGCATTTCAAATTTCGAAATACAAACTTGCAAAAGTGCGATCGTCTTTATAAATTAGCACTCTAAAAAAAGGAGTGCTAAAACTAAGTTGCTGATTTTTAAAGAATAAAATTTTTGTCTAAAATAAATGTAACTTTTCTCAAGCTAAATCAATCTAAAATTATCTGAAAAAATGTAATTAAAATTGAACCCATAAAAAATGGAGGAGATGTAGATGGCTGCAAAAATTATTGAGTTTGATGTCAATGCGTTGAATAAGATCAAAGATGGAATCGATATCCTCGCAAAAACCGTTAAAGTTACCCTTGGGCCTCGGGGCCGTAATGTGGTTATCGATAAAAAATTCGGTGCACCGACCGTAACTAAAGACGGTGTAACCGTTGCCAAAGAAATCGAGCTGGAAGACCCGTTTGAAAACATGGGCGCTCAAATGGTTAAAGAAGTTGCTTCCAAAACCAGCGATAATGCCGGTGACGGAACAACCACGGCAACCGTTTTGGCTCAGGCTATTTTTACTCAGGGCTTGAAAAACGTGGTCGCCGGTTCCAATCCCACGGCTTTAAAACGCGGAATCGACAAAGCCGTTGCCAAAGTGATTGAAGAGTTGAAAGGCATGTCGCGCGAAGTTGCCGGCAAAAAAGAGATCGCTCAGGTCGGTGCTATTTCGGCCAATAACGATCAGGCCATTGGCGATTTGATTGCCGACGCCATGGAAAAAGTTGGCAAAGACGGCGTAATTACCGTGGAAGAAGCCAAATCCATCGAAACCACTCTCGAAGTGGTCGAAGGTATGCAGTTCGATCGCGGTTACGTTTCTCCCTATTTCGTAACCGATTCCGAAACCATGGAAGCGGTTCTGGAAGATCCGTACATTTTGATTTACGATAAAAAAATCAGCGCAATGAAAGATTTGCTCCCGGTTCTGGAAAAAGTAGCCCAAACCGGCAAACCCTTGTTGATCATTGCCGAAGACATCGAAGGCGAAGCATTAGCTACGTTGGTTGTGAACAAATTGCGCGGAACATTGCGCGTGTGCGCTGTTAAAGCTCCGGGTTTTGGCGATCGTCGTAAAGCCATGCTGGAAGATATCGCTATTTTGACGGGTGGCCGCGTAATCAGCGAAGAAGCCGGTTGGAAACTGGAGAATGCTACGCTGGATGATCTGGGACAGGCCAAACGCGTGACCATCGATAAAGACAACACTACCATCGTTGAAGGTGCCGGTTCCACCGAAGACATTAAAGCGCGTGTGAACCAGATTAAGGCACAAATCGAAACGACCACCAGCGATTACGATCGTGAAAAATTGCAGGAACGTTTGGCCAAATTAGCCGGTGGTGTTGCCGTGATTAAAATCGGTGCGGCTACCGAAGTAGAAATGAAAGAAAAGAAAGCCCGCGTGGAAGATGCTTTGCATGCAACCCGCGCTGCCGTGGAAGAAGGCATTGTTCCCGGTGGTGGCGTGGCCTTGCTGCGTAGCGCCAAGGTTCTGGACAACCTGAAACTGGATGGTGACGAAAAAGTCGGTTTGGATATCGTGCGTCGTGCTTTGGAAGAGCCCATTCGCATGATCGCCGAAAACGCCGGTTGGGAAGGCTCTGTTGTCGTGAACAAAGTAAAAGAAACCGACGGCGCTTACGGCTTTAACGCCCAAACCGAAAAATTCGAAGATTTACTGAAAGCCGGTGTGATTGACCCGACCAAGGTAACACGGAGCGCGTTGGAAAATGCTGCTTCCGTAGCTGGCTTGTTGCTGATGACTCAGGCCATGATTACCGAAAAACCGGAACCTGAAAAACCGGCAGCACCTGCTCCGGGTGGCATGGGCGGAATGTACTAAGCCTCATTTTTCATACAAGCGGAGTTGCCTTTTTTCGAAAAGCGGCTCCGCTTTTCTTTTTTGTTAATGCTCTGTGAAAAATAGCCGAAATCCCTTTTGTTTTTGCGGCGATCGCCGCTTCTGCATTTAATCGAAAAAAGAAAATAGCGGTTGCGAAAATTCGCACAAAGGATTAAATTCCTTGCGGGAACAGCAAACAAGCAAAATCAACGAAAAATTTTTCCGCTGGTTTGAGTTCTTTTTAGCGATAGTTTTATCCCTGGCCATGGATGCACCATACATTAAAACAAATTTAACCTTAATTTAAGGAGGGTTCGTTATGAAAAGATTGATTAAACCGGCTGTGCTTTTGGTCAGCATGATGGTCATTTTAAGCAGCTGCACCATTGCCAAAATTAGCGGAAAAGGCTCGTTGCCTTTATTGCTGAACAATCCCGCTGAAAAGGTAAAAGTGCTTGCCCATTTCAAGGAAAGTAAAATGATTACTTTCGATTACACCAGCTCATTCGACGTTTACGAAGTAATCGCCGAACGCCTGGCCAGCACGCAAGCCGATATGGCCACCAATTTAACCATCACCATCAAATCGGATGTGAGCACTTTCTTCGTCAACCTGTTTACGCTGGGTTTGGCCAATGCCCGTACCGTGCAGGTAGAAGGCGATTTCGTGAAAATTGTGGGCGGTGTTGGCAGCCTGATGGACGGACACGAAGTTTTGGGTGTTGCCAAAACCTCGTCTGAACTGAAAGACTTGCTTAAAAATCTGGCCCAGAACGGAAGCGAAGTAAAGAATATTGTACGTCAGAACGGACAGTTCGTAGTATTGAACTAATTATTCATTGGATTCCAGTGACCCAAAATAAAAAAGCTCCGCATGAATGCGGAGCTTTTTTTGTAGCAACAATCCGTGTGCGGAAAACCATCGTTCCTTCGATCGATGATTAAATGGCGCCTTTCCAATTCGCCTTGGATATGGCGAAAAAGCGCTCTCGTGCTTCGGGCGTCATTTCGAAAAAATCGACGTGCAAATGCAGCCCCAAAGCTTCGATGGGTTTGCGGATACTTTCGACCAGGGCAAGGCGTACGGCTTCGGGAATACCCAGGAGGGGCAAAGCCATGGCCACATTGGCCTGATCTCCGTTTACAGCCACATCCAAAATCATCCCCAAATCGATCAATGTGGCGGCAATTTCGGGATGTTCCACCTTCTCGATCGCTTTCAAAATATCTTCTCTGGTTAAATTCTTTTCCATCTTCTTTTACCTTTCTTTGTTGCCGGTAATTTTCAACAGATTCTGATGGTTAGATTTGTTTCAAAATCGGAATCAAATGTTTGCGCATTTTTTCGGCTTCGGAACGCATGCTGCGTAACTCGTGCTCCGAAAGCGGTACAACCACATCTTCTCCGGAAAATGGCACATCTTTCATGCGCTCGATGCGCAGGTGCAATTCCATTTTTTCACCGGAATGGGTAAAAATCAAATTGTCGGCCGCCTCTTCCAGCATGCGCATTTGTGCTTCGAACACATTGTTACTTACCGTGAACAGGCTGGTCTGATCGCTTTTGATAATTTCCAATAGTTTTTGAAAGACTTCCTGACGGTACGTTGGAGAGAAAAACAAAATATTCAATGCCGCTCCGAAGATAATGGGCATGTGCCGCTCAAAATCGATGCGGTTGGCCGCCAGTTTCAACATTAAATCCCATGATTCGCCGCGTAACAAATTGGCCTTGACATGGTCGGCGGAGATTTCTTCCCAGGAATCGATATGCGGATCAAAATCGACGTAAAGAATTTGCCCTTGGTAATCTTGCGGTTGCAGTCCATACACCGCAAAAATTTTTTCTGCGTAATCGCGTCCGCTGTTTATTAAAAAATCGATTACCGAACCGCCCTGTTTCAGCCATGTGGCCAAAATCATCCCGGCAATCAGGGGCTTTCCCGAACCTCCGGGGCCACTAATCAAAGTGCTGGAAGGCAAAGGAATGCCTTCGGGTAAAATTTTTTGCAACCATTCTTGCTCAAGTTTAAAACGTTCCATAAATAGCCCCCTGTCTGATGTAATTCGCTTCTGTGTGTTTAGTTCAACGCTTGTTAGATGAATTTAACAATATTTGGTTACGCATTTCAACTAAAAATAAGGAAAAACAAGACCTGCCGGCAGCATGCCTGAGCGTGAAAGCGGTTTAATTTGACACATATAGGCAACCTTTTTATTTTAATTCTTTTAAGAATTTTGTAACTTCTGCTTGATTTAATGGAAATGAGGACAAAGGAGTGGCTGTGGATGTTATCCGTTTAAAGAATATGATCTTTTACGCCCATCATGGATACTATGAAGCCGAGCGTGAATTGGGACAGAAATTCGAAGTGGACATTGAAATTCAATGCGATTTTTCTCCGGCCTCGCAAAGTGACGATTTAAAGAAAACCATCGATTACCGAAAAATTTACTCCATAGCAAAGGAGATCTTTGAAAATTCGAAGTTTAAACTTATCGAAACCGTTGCCGAACGCATTGCCCAGAAGCTGTTACAATTGGATGGCATTGAGAACGTACTGATTCGTGTCCGGAAGCCTCATGTTCCGTTAAACGGGCTGCTGGACTTTGTTGAAATTGAGCTTTTCAGAGAACATCCGGCATGATGAAGTATTATGTGGGTCTGGGAAGTAATCTCGGAGCCCGATTGGAAAATTTACAGGCTGCCAAAAGTGGTTTGAAAAACCTGGGCAAGGTTGTGCGCCAATCTCCTGTGTACGCATCGCAGCCGTGGGGAAAGAGGGATCAACCGGTTTTTTTGAATGCCGTTTTAATTCTGGAAAGTCCCTTGCGTCCTTTCCGCTTATTGCGCAAATTAAAGCATCTGGAAATGGAGCTGGGGCGCATTCGCACGGAACGGTGGGGAGCGCGCGTCATCGATTTGGACCTTTTGCAATGGGAAGGAGCGGCGGTGTCCAGTGCGATTTTGCAAATTCCGCATCCGTATCTGGAAGCGCGGAGTTTTGTCTTAAAACCGCTGTACGATGTTGAGCCCCGCTTCGTTTTACCTTCAGGCAAAAAAATCGAACAAATCGGCTGGGAACAGATAGACAAAGAAATAACTTTAATTACAGAAACTTGGTAAGCAGGGATGTCTTTAAGAACATTACGCTACATTGCCATCGAAGGCGTGATTGGCGCCGGTAAAACCACTTTGGCGGATATGTTGGCCAAAACTTTGGGTGCCCGTCTGGTGCTGGAGGAGTTCGAAGAAAATCCGTTTCTGGAAGAATTTTACAAAGACCCGGAGCATTATGCCTTTCAAACGCAGATATTTTTCTTGCTAAGCCGCTTTAAGCAGTTGCAGGAATTGCGCCAGATCGATTTGTTTAATCAAAAGGTGGTGAGCGATTACATTTTTGAGAAGGATCGCATTTTTGCCACATTGAATCTGAATGAGAAAGAGATGAAATTGTACGATGGCATTGCACGTCTCATCGAAAAGGAAATTCCCCGACCCGATCTGGTCATCTATTTGCAGGCCTCGACCAAACATTTGATGGAAAACATCCGCAAGCGCGGACGTCCTTACGAGAAAAATATTTCTTACGAGTACATCGATGCCCTGAACGATTTGTACAACCGTTTCTTTTTTCATTATGATAAAACGCCCTTGCTTGTGATTAATGTGGATGAGATCGATTTTAAACACAATGAAGACGACTTTAAAGATATTTTGGTGCAAATTAATCAACATCCCGGCGGAACCCGGTACTATGTTCCTCAAAAAAAGGGGAAATAAGCCATGCGTTTTATTTTGTTGATTATTCTGGGAATTCTTTTATATAAATTTTTCGAAGCGTTGGTCGATAAAAAGAAAACCCCGGTGAAGGGGAGTTCCCGGACGGAAGAATCGTCATTCCAGACCAAATACAAAGATTTAATCGAAGATGCAGACTTTGAAGAGCTCGACAAAGATGACAAAAAATGAGGTAAATGTCGAGAAAATTCTCGAGCATTTGCAAAAGGAAAACGAACGGTTGGCTTCGTTGCTGGATGTGGCGCAGACCCTTTCCAGCGAAATCGAAATTAATGAGCTGCTGTTCAAAATAATGGAAGTGGTGCGCAACCAGCTGGATGCCGATCGTTGCACCGTGTTTTTGATCGACAAAGAACGCAATGAGCTGTGGTCAAAGGTGGCGCAGGGGCTAAATAAGGAAATTCGGTTTCCGCTGGGCAAAGGGATTGCGGGATATGTGGCGCGTACCGGCGAAACGTTGAACATTAAAGATGCCTATTCCGATCCGCGATTTAATCCCGAAGTGGACAAAAAAACCGGCTACAAAACCCGCAATTTACTAACCATGCCCATGCACAATAAGCAGAACGAAATTATTGGCGTGTTTCAGGTGCTCAATAAACGCAAGGGCGTTTTTACTTCCGAAGATGAAAAACTTTTGCAAGCCATTGCATCCATTGCCGCCTCGGCTATTGAGAATGCCCAACTGTACGACGAACTGAACAAATCGTTTGTTAGTTTTATGGAGACGCTTTCGACCACTCTTGATGCCCGCGATTACATTACCTCCGGCCATTCCCGTCGTGTAACGCTTTATGCCGTGCAGGTGGCACGTTTGATGAAGCTGCCCAAAGAAGAAATCGATTTGATTCGCTATTCGGCCTTGCTGCACGATATTGGCAAATTGGGCGTTCCGGAAATTGTGCTGTTCAAAAACAAAAAGCTAACCGAAGAAGAATATGCCATCATCAAGCGTCATGCGGTCCTTAGCCGAAGCATTTTGAAGAAAATTCGTTTCCAACGCCATTTGAAAGATATTCCGGAAGTGGCTGCTTCGCACCATGAAAAGGTGGACGGAACCGGCTATCCGCTGGGGTTGAAAGGGGATCAGATCCCTTTGGGCGGAAAAATATTGGCTGTGTGTGATGTGTTCGACGCCCTGACTTCCCGGCGCCAATACAAAGACCGCATGGACATTGTGGAAGTGGTTGATATTCTGGATCGGGAAACCAACAAGGCGTTTGAGCCTTTTGTGGTGTACCAATTCAAAAACATTACGTTAAATGTTTTGATCGAAATTTTGGAGTTCGGTCACGAAGGGAAATTTGAAGAGAGCGATCTGGAATTATTGCGCCATTACACACTCAAAGATCTGATTCGCATCCGCCAGCAAGGGGCGGACAATGAAGAAGAACAAAAAGCCGCCGAAACATTCATGTACTATTATTTACGCAAATACAAGGGCGAATAATCCCTTCTTAACCGCTCACCATCCCGCCGTTTTGTTGCAGATACCTTTCTCGCATTTTGCTCCACCAGTTGTCCAGATGGGGGGCCACAAAGTAGGTAAAAATGGCCAGGGCAAAGCCTCCAAGAATATCCACGACATAGTGATGGCGCAAGTACACGGTTGCCAGCACCAGGCTAATTCCCGGAATCAGCAAAATAAGGAACAACGGCTTGCTGAATTTGTAGGCATACATCAGGCTGATCAGTGTTACCGCGCAATGCAAGCTGGGAAAAGCCGCACGCGAAGAAGACGGATTGATGTTGATCAGGCGATTTTGCAAGTGGGTAATCATTCCGCCACCGAAATCCCGGGTAAATTGATTGGCCAGAGTGATGCGTGGCGGGGCAGCCGGGAAAATTACGTACAATACGTATCCGAAATAAAAGGTCAGAATGGTGCCGATCAAAACAGTGCGCATGTCTTCGGGACGTTTTTTGACCAGAAGGTACAGAACCACCACCACGGCAACAATAAAGTAATTCATGTAACTCACACTAAAATAGTCGGTCAGCCAGGGGTGGTAAAATTTTTGGGCCCAGAGAACCGGTTCCACACCGAACAGCCACTTGTCTATCTGGATTAGTTGGTCGTGGATGCTGTGCGGGTTCACAAATCCTATGGTGTCGTGTAAATTGGTGTAAATGGCAATGCAAAATAAAAAGGGGAGCACTTCCCGCAGCCACCAGGTGTATTTCCAGAACGGTCGGTATTTTACGAAATAGTAGAAGGCAATCATCAGGCTTAACGTTACTCCAAGGCGAATGAGTCCGCCGTAATATTTGCGGGGAATGTGCATTCCGGCCGAGAAAAAAAAGTGATTGGCCTTAATGGTAATAAGCAGAGAAGGAATGAAAAAAAGCAAAGCTAAAAATTCTTCCAGACGCAGCTTAAAGATAAAATCGAATTTTCTGTTCATCATCTTTCACAATGTTATTTAATTCGCAAAACCATAAAAAATTAATTTACGCAGAAATCCCTTATCAGCCAATTTAAATTTTGAACCGAAAGCGCGCATTTACCGGGGCGGAAAAGCCGCAGAGCATTTTGGGTTGATTGCAATCTTTCTCCTTGCTATTTTGACGGACAACTGCTATGAACGAAAAGAACGGAAGGCCAAATGCGAAAACTTTTGAAAGCGCCAAACACCTACCTCATTATTTTCTCTCTGATTATCGTTACCGCTATTCTCACCTATGTGCTTCCCGGGGGAAAATATCAAATGATCGAACGCGAAGGGCGCAGGGTGGTGGATCCGAATTCCTTTACAATGACTCAAAGCCATCCGCAAGGGGTGGATGCTGTTTTGATGGCTCCGTTGAATGGCTTTGTGGATGCGGCACTGATCATTGGATTTGTGCTGATTGTGGGTGGCGCTTTTTCGGTTTTGCAAAAAACACAGGCGGTGGATGCCGGCATCCAGACCCTGGCGCGGGCCCACCGGAAAAGTGTGTTTGTGCGTCGGGCAACCATCCCTTTGTTCATGACTCTTTTTTCGCTGGCGGGAGCTGTTTTTGGCATGAGCGAGGAGGTAATTCCTTTTATCATGATTTTTGTGCCTATGGCACTGGCGCTGGGCTACGATTCGGTAACGGGCGTGGCCATTCCGTTTGTCGGAGCCGGAGCCGGATTTGCCGCGGCCTTTATTAATCCGTTTACTTTAGGAGTGGCACAGGGCATTGCCGACTTGCCGCCGCTTTCGGGCTTTGGCTATCGGGTACTTTGCTGGAGCCTGACGACCCTTGTTGCCATCTGGTTTGTGCAG
>CAYXUS010000074.1:0-6917 GCA_964468415.1 uncultured Caldithrix sp. | reverse complement strand
ACTTTAACATGTTTTGTTTTAACTTTTCGGGAACTTTTCCTTCATTCTTGAACAAAAAACGCATATTCCCCGTAAATCCGTACCGTTTCATCAATTTGGCCCAGGCCACAATTCTGGAATGCGCACTTTCATTGATCAAATGCAGCTTTTGCATGAACAAGCGATATTCCGGTCCCAGGTCTTGTTTACGAATGGTATTTTTGAATGCTTCTTTGATTTTAACCCATTTTTTTATCACCTCATCGGCGGCCTTTGGTTCCAGGTAAAAATGCACTTCCGGTGCGTACACCGGACGATAAGTACTGGCCAGCCCCATGATAACCGATTCCGCATAAATTTTGTCCTGAAGAATTTTTTTGTAGAAAAAGCGTTGCAAAAAATATTCAAAGAACAAAAAATCGGCCATGCAGCTATCCACCGTTATTTTCTCGAGATCAACATCAAAATAAAATTCGTCCTGCACCAGACGAGGCAAGGGAAAGATATTGATTTCTTTAAACGGTGTGGGCAAAGGACGGAACCGGAAAGGAGCCACCGGTCGAATTTTACACGTATCGCCCATTGTTAATTCGAAAGCGGCCGTGGTGTTCCCCCGGGATTGTCTGAAATAAAAAGAAAGCAGGCTATCAATAGGCTGAATCAAAGGTGTAGTTTGCGTAAAGCAGAAGGCATCCCTCAAAGTATCACGCGTGGCCTGAGCAATAAAAATATCATCCAGATTGTACACCACATTCCACTGCCGCCCCCGCTGGACAACATCCCCACTGGCCACATTGTTTTTAGTGATGACCAAATAACGTTCGATGGAATCCGAAAAACACGTTTGGCCGTAGCTTGCCGCAACAAGCAGCAAAGCATTTAATACAAATAACCAATATCGGCTCATTGATCGCTCCCCGGTCGGCCTATTCGAATGTGATGGATAAAATCGGTAAATTTTATGCGCAATTGCTTCATGTCCAGATCGGTGGCAATTTGAAAGGGCATGTCCGGATTTTGTGTTTCCATGAAGGCCAGAAGACGGTAAAAGCCCTTCTGATCGTCATCATTGTAAATCCAATTTAAATGGGTCACATAATGCCGACGGTACCACGGTTCAAACAAAATCACGAACTGAGAAGATATTTGCTCAAGAAGCGCATCGGTCAAAGGGAAATCCTTGCCGTTTCTGTCAATCCACACCGAACTAAAGTGTGCACCATTCTGGACAGGCATGTAAAGACGAAGATTCCCGCCAGGATGACATTGCCCGATCAGCGCCTTTAATCGATCCAACACAAAAAGACGAAAGGCCAGATACCAGTACATATCTTTGGGCCGTTGCTTTTGGATGAATCCCGCACTTCGCGAAGGCATCTTTTTACCTTTTTTGCGCTGAATGGCCAGGGCCTGCGCAATAACGCGGTACACATTTACATTGCCCGAAACGTATAAAATCATGTGTTTTTTAAGCGTGGAGTCATTTAAAAATTTTTTAAAATCGCGGCTAAAACTCCAGCGGGTCATGCGTTTGATAGAATCCAGAGGAAAGGCGTGTAACTGGGACGAAAGGTTCAATAAAATCTTATTCTTATCGTACAAAAATATTTTGTTGAAATCTTCGCGCCCCAGCACAGCCCTTAACAGGCCCGGCAAATTTTGATCGAAATAAATCGAGGAAGTTTTAAAGATTAAATATCCCTGTTCCTTAAAATTGTAAGGCGATTCGGGAATAAATCCAAAGGGGTACAATTGCACAATTCCCGTAAATTCGGACAAACCCGCTTCCAGATTGCGCAGAAAAGCATTAATAAATGAAAGGTAACGGATATTTCCCTTAAATGGTCGTTTATCAATCAATAGTTGAATGCTCACGTAGTCCACATCCTTGGAAGGAGCGATAAGCAAGGTGGTACCCGAAGGTAAAACATGCACCAACGGCATTTCCTGGGCCTTACTGCCCCCCAGCAATACGCCCAGAAGAAATAAGACGATCCATTTACTTGTTTTGCTCATGCCAAAAAATAACAATTTTCCGTCAAATGAACAAATAAACCCTGCGGGAACTTTTTTCGCTCCACGGCCAAAAATAAATCCAAAAAAGAGGACGGCTCCGGAAAGCAATAAACGCAAATTAGCTTTGAAATATGCTTTTCGGTTAAAGTATTACAAAGTGTTCCCGATCACATTAGAAGAATTATTGTTCAAAACTATTTGACTTTGAAGTTTTATTTTTTAAACTTTTTAAACAAATGTATTGGATGAGCATAAAATAATGACACTCAAAGAAAAAGTTCTTAAAGTTCTGGATTCGATTCGGCCGGGGTTAGAGGCCGATGGCGGTGACATTAAATTCATTCGCATCGACGAAGACAACATTGTTTATGTTCATCTAACCGGAGCCTGCGGAGATTGCCCGATGTCGCAAATCACTTTAAAACAGGGCATCGAACGCATCATCAAAATGCAGGTGCCGGAAATAAAGGCCGTAGAAGCCATTTAACGCACAGGGAAAAAATAAGATATGGTTGAAGTTCGCGTAAACGGGCTGTTCATGACCCAAACCCAGGCCAGCGGAATTATTTTAAAAGAGCGCAATGGCGACCGGGCTCTGCCTATCGTAATCGGGGAATTCGAGGCCCAATCCATTGCTTTGGCTCTGGAAAGTTTGAAGCCGCCACGCCCCATCACCCACGACCTGACCGCGAACATTCTGGAAATCTTGGGCATTTCCATGGAACACGTTATTATTACCGACCTTAAAGACAATACGTATTACGCCATTATCAAATTGTCCTTTGCCGGACAAGAATACGAAATCGATTCCCGCCCCAGCGATGCCATTGCCCTGGCCCTACGGCTGGGTGCGCCCATCTTTGTCGATGATTTGGTAATGGAAGAAGCTTCCTACATTCCCGACGAAGAAGACGAGGAAGCCCACAAAAAAAGCTACATCTACCGTTCCAAAGAAGATGAGATCGAATCCTTACGGGAGCAACTAAAAAAAGCCGTAGAAAACGAAGAATACGAAAAAGCAGCTAAAATAAGAGATCAAATCAAACGTCTCGAATCCGGCTCATAATATTTTGAGAAAGGCCACCGTATGAATGGGTACAATTTTCTATTCAAAATTTACGGGGTAAGGGGAAGCTATCCCATTGCTCCTGCACAGGGAACCCAAATTGGGGGCAATACCACATGTGTTCTGGCGCGTACCCCCGACCATGTCGTTATTCTGGATGCGGGTAGTGGAATAATTCCGTTAGGTAAAGAACTTGTCCCGGAAATTATCGCTTACCAACAAAAATACAATCGGCCTTTTCACATTACTATTTTGTTCACACACACACACATCGATCATCTGCTGGGACTTCCGTTTTTTGCTCCCATTTACATGCCGCAGGTACATTTGCATCTCATTGGCCCGGCAACCGTAGGCGTTAATTTCGAAGAAATTTTGCGCACGCAGGTTCTTCCTCAATATTTCCCTTTAACAATGGACGAATTTCGCAGTCAAAAAACCTTCCACAATCTGAATGAAAATCTTTTTGTGTATTTCAGTGCGGATGACGGTGAACCCCACATCGGTGACCTGAGAACCGAAGCAATCAATGCAGGTACTTTTAACATCCAGACCATGAAATATTATTTTCATCCCAAAGACGGCACTTTCCTGTTCCGGCTGGAATGGAACGGCAACAAAATTATCTTTGCTACCGATATTGAAGGTTACCAAGGGGGAGACCGGCGTTTAATCAAATTCGCCGAAAATGCCGACCTGCTCATTCACGACGCCCAGTACACCGAAGAGCAATACCACCAATTTTGCGGTTACGGACACAGCAGCTTTGCTATGGCCTGTGAGACGGCCAATAAGGCCAATGTCAAAAAGCTACTACTCTTTCACCACGATCCGAACAACGACGACAATGCCTTGTTCGAAATCGAAAAGCAGGCCCAGAAGCTTTTTAAAAATAGTGAATTAGCCCGTGAAGGGTGGGAGTGGAGAATTTAAAGGCAACAAAGCAGAACTTTAAACAAATTATTTAATTTCCTGCCGTGACTGAATCGCACGACCAATCGTAGCCATATCCAGATATTCCAGATGCGAGCCCATTGGTACACCGCTGGCCAGACGGGTAATACGTACATTCAAATCCTTTAGCAGGCGTGTAATGTGAATGATGGTCGCTTCGCCTTCCGTGCTGGGATTGAGGGCAATGATAACTTCTTCAATATTTTCTTCCTGCACGCGACGTACCAATTCTTTGATATGAAGCTGATCTTCCGAAATTCCAGCTAAAGGCGAAATAACCCCGCCCAGCACATGGTACAATCCGTGATACGAATTAGTCTCTTCGATGGCCAGAACATCCACAATGTCTTCCACCACACAAATTTTATGCGCATCGCGCGAAGGATCGGAGCAAATTTCACACAACTCGCCTTCGGCAATATTAAAGCAGCGCTTGCAAAGCGTGGTTTCCTCTTTTAAGCGTACAATTGCCCGGGCCAGATCGTGGGCGTATTCGGAATCGCTTTTCAAAATAAACAAAGCCAATCGTTGGGCGGTCTTTTTGCCGATGCCCGGCAAACGGGCAAACTGATCGATTAAATCATCCAGAGGAGAAATGCCAAAATCTTTCATCTTACAATCCCGGAATGTTCAGGTTCCCCGGTAGGTTTAAATTTCCCAGTAAGCCGCCGGTTACTTTTTTCATCTCTTCTTCGGCCCGGGCCTGTGCGGCCTTAATAGCCTGATTAACCGCAGCTACAATTAAATCTTCGATCATTTCCTGGTCATCTTCCTGCATGATTTGAGGATCGATTTTTACGGAAAGAATTTCCAGCTTTCCGTTCGCCACTGCCTTAACCATGCCACCGCCGGCACTTCCTTCCACCTGAATGGTTGCCAGCGACTCCTGTACCTTTTTCATTTCTTCCTGCATTTTCTGCGCTTGTTTTAAAATCGAATTCATATCGAACATGGCTTTTCTCCCTTTCACATCACTTCCAGATCAAATTCGTCGATAAGTTTGCCAATGACCTCGGACGAGGATTTGATCTTTTTCATGATTTCATCTTTACTTGTGGCCTTTTCTTTTTTCTCCTGCTTTTTCTGGACTTTTTGCACCAGAATGTTCAAACGCAGGCCGTGCCCCAAATCTTCCTTTATTCTTTTTTCCAGCCAGCCTTTCTGACTTTTAATGATCTCACCTTCTCCGTTAAACTCCAATTCCAGCACATTATCGGCAAAGGCCCGGAATTTGGCCTTGTTCAGCACTCCGGCCAGAGTGGCACGGGTTCTGCCTACGTTTTCCACAAATTTGGGCCACGCTTTTTTTATGGATTCCAAAGTTGGAGCTTCAGGGGCAGGAGACGGTTCCGCCACCAAGTGCGGCGCCGAATTCGTAGCAGGTTTTAAATTAGCTTTTTTTTTTAAGAGATCGATTTTTTCCAGCAGACGTTCAATTTCGGTTGTCTTGGGCATTTTAGCCAGTTTAATAAGCCCTAATTCGAACTTTAGCTGCGGCTGCTGGCTATTTTTTACCGCATTGATGGTTTCACCAACCACCTGCAAATAGCCGACCAAATCATTCTCCGAAAACTCCCGAGCGAGCTTTCGGTATTGTTCCAGATAGTGCTCCGAGGTGTCGATCAGTTTGGTTTCCCCGGTAGATTTTACGACCAGAATGTTGCGTAAATGTTCTTCGAAGCCTAACAGAAATTCATTTAAATCGTGCCCGGTTTCAAAAATTTCGTTGGCCATCAAGATAATTTCTTTAATCGCCCCGTTTTTGACGTGTTCGGTCAATTTAAAGTAAAAATCCTGATGAATTACCCCAAGGGCCTGCACTACGTCTTCAAACCTGATGGTATTTCCGGCATACGAAATGATCTGATCCAGAATACTTTCGGCGTCGCGCATGGAGCCGTCGGCCTTTTTAGCGATTTGCAGCAAGGCTTCTTCTTCGATATTGATCTTATCCGCCTGACAAATATGCTGCAAATGTTCCATGATGGTGCGTACGGCAATGCGTCTGAAATCGAACCGCTGGCAACGGGATAAAATTGTAGGCGGAACGCGGTGGATTTCGGTAGTAGCAAAAATAAAGATGACGTGTTCGGGCGGCTCTTCCAGTGTTTTGAGCAGAGCGTTAAAAGCTTCTTTGGTTAGCATGTGTACTTCGTCGATGATGTACACGCGGTATTTACCCATCGCCGGCGCAAAACGGATTTTCTCCCGCAGGTTGCGAATTTCGTCAATGCCGCGATTGGAAGCGCCGTCTATTTCCATTACGTCCAGAGAATTTCCGCGGGTAATAGCCACACACGAGGCACATTCGTTACAGGGAGTGGGTGTGGGTCCTTTTTCGCAATTGACAGCCTTCGCCAGAATACGTGCCGTGGTTGTTTTGCCCACGCCACGCGGGCCGGAGAAAATGTAGGCATGGGCAATCCGTTTGTTGGCAATGGCATTGGCCAACGTTCTGGAAACATGCTCCTGTCCGATCACTTCATCGAATTGTTGTGGCCGCCAGCGGCGGGCAATAACGACGTACGACATTTTCTTTGGCCCTTGAAATTAGTCGAAAAAAATTGCCAGGTGAACCCGCGGCACATAGGTAAAGCACTTACCGCTGCTTCCTTCCGGACCTGACGGGGTTCGGTGCCGCCCTATTGCGCGGGACCTGGCAAAGTGGAGCTAAGCGGATTCGAACCGCTGACCTCTGCAATGCGAGTGCAGCGCTCTCCCAACTGAGCTATAGCCCCATACAGAATTTGTAATTTAGAACTTTCTTGCCACTAAGTCAAGCCGCCCGGGAGGGAATTAGAAATTACGAATTACGAATTTGGGCCACTGATCGACACGGATTGGCACTGATTTCCATTAACCCTTTACCCTTAACCCTTTCCCCGGCCACTGATCTGCACAG
>CAYXUS010000073.1:0-27364 GCA_964468415.1 uncultured Caldithrix sp. | reverse complement strand
CATCACATCCAGCGGAGTAAGGCCCAGAGCCAGTGCTTTGGGCTTGAGCACGATGTTCACTTCGCGCAAACCGGGCGTATCGTTGTCGATAACGTCTCTCAGCGCCTTGATTTTGCGCAGTTGCTTTTTCAGATCTTCTTTGGCGGCACGCATCTCCTGCAAATCGTCGCCAATGATGGCTACGGAAATAGGCTTGCCCCAGTGGCCGCTGCGCCCGAATTCCAGATTGACGGCCTGCGGAATTTTCCCGGTTTCGCGCCGAATCAAATCGGTAATTTGCAAACTGGAAACTTTGCGCATTTCTCCCGGAATAAAATTGACATTTACCTGACCTTTGTTGGTTTCCGGTCCGATTTTGCGTGCCACGCCGGTAATGATGTTGATATCGGTGTGGTAGTCTTTTTTGTAGTTTTCGTTAACCCGCCAGGTGGCCGCTTCGATGGTTTGCAACAAGCTGTCGGTAATGGCTGCCGGTGTACCGGAAGGCAATTCCAGCGAAATGGTGGTATTGTCCATTTCGATATTGGGGAAAAATGTGGTTTTGACAAAACTGCCTTTTAAGGCGCCGATGGTAATCATTAATAAAGCCAGAGGAATGCTCAGGGCTAACAGGGGATGTTTGAGCACAAAACGCAACTGAGGCGCGTACAGTTTTTCGCGCATCCATTTCAGAAAAATTTCCGACTTGCGTTCGAACCAGTTTTTTTGCCCGGGTTTCTTTTTAAGCGCTTTGGAATGTCCTACGTGGGCGGGCAAAATAAAGGCCGCCTCCACTACGGAAAAGAGCAACGCGGCAATAACCACAAAGGCCAAATCTTTGGTACGGTCGCCCATGCCGCCTTCCAGAAAGAAAAAAGTGGCAAAAATGACCACCGTGGTCAGCACGGCCGAAAGCACCGATGGCAGCACTTCCAGAGTTCCGTTAACGGCCGCCTTGTAGGGCGATTCGCCCCGTTCGTAATGCTGGTAAATATTTTCGGCAATCACAATGCCGTCGTCCACCAACATTCCCACCACAATAATCATGCCCAAAAGCGACATGACGTTAATGGTCATGCCCACAAAAGGCGCCAGTGCGAACACCCCGGCAAAGGCAATGGGAATGCTAATGGCCACCCAAAACGAAAGCCGACTGTTCAAAAAGGCCGAAAGGAACAGCAGCACCAAAATCATGCCCATAATGCCGTTTTTGGTTAAAATATCGATGCGTTCCTGAATGATTTTGGAACCGTCGCGAATGATGGCTGCCTGCACGTCTTTGTGTTTGGCGTTGAATTTTTTCAAGTATTTGGTCACGTAGCGCGTGGTAAAAAACAGATCTTCGTTATTGGTGGTGCTGATGTCAATTTCCACGGAGGGTTTGCCGTCGTAATAGGCCCGGTTGGGATTTTCTTCCCAGCGGTCGCGCAAATCGGCAATGTCTTTCAAGCGCACTATCGCGCCCTGGGGCGTGGTTTTGACCACGATGTCCTTTAACTCGTCGGCGTAATAGCCTTTGGTGTTGGTACGAATGAGCAGTTCTTCTTTTTTGCCTTTGATGCGTCCGCCGGTTAAACGCAGGTTGGCTTTTTGCACGGCTGCGCTTACCTGAGCAAAAGTAAGTCCGTACTTACGCAAGTCGTCTTCGCGCAAACCGATTTCGATTTCTTCTTTTGGGAAACCGCTCAGGGTAATTTTGGAAATGCCGTCCACCTCGCGCAGATCGCGTTCGATGCGCCGCGCGTACTTTTTTAATGTTTTCAAATCCACATCGCCGTAAAGGGCAAAGTTGATGGCAAAGTCCATCATCTCTTGTTTGTAAATAACCGGCTTTTCCATGCCCGCGGGAAAGTAACTGATTTTGTCCACGGCATTTTTCACATCCTGAAGCGCCACGTCGATATTGTAACCGGTGCGTAATTCGATGGTGATTTTACCCGTGTTTTCGCTGGAAACCGAGGTTACCCGATCGATGCCGGTAATGCCTTTCAGGTTGTCCTCGATTTTGAGAATGATGCCCTCTTCGATTTCCTTGGGCGAAGCCCCGGGGTAAAATGTTTGAATGATAATGATTTTGCTGGGCATCTGCGGGAAAAAAGTGGTTTTTAGGCTGGACAAGCCGAAATAGCCGAAAACCAGCATGGTCAGTACAATCACGTTTCCCAGTACCGGGTAGCGAATAAATTTTGCGATCATTTCTTTCATAATTATTCCAATGGTTTACAATGAATGATAATGTCCGTTTGCAAAGGTGCGCATGGCTTTCTGCGATCGGTTTAATTCAGACGAATGGTCCTGGCCCGACCGGTAAATTCCTGCGCCAGAATTTGCGTACCGTTTTCCAGACCGTTTACCAGCACAACATCGTTCTCGTTGCGCAAAACGTGTACTTTGGTGAGCACCAGTACGGAGTCTTTTTTGACGTACAATTGGTTGCGCTCGATAAGCCAGGCCGAGGGGACACGAAAGCCACGGTAATGCCGTGAAGAATGAATGCGGGCGCGCAGGTACATGCCGTCTTTCAGGCGCGTATCGTTAACCAACGCATAGGCACGAACGGTTTGGGAAGCGGGATCGATTTTGGCATTGATGCGGGTGATCGTACCCGTAAAGGTTCCCGACATGTCGTCCGATGTGAGCGTGACCGCATCGCCTTTGGCAATGAACGGCAGGTCTGGCAAATTTACGGGAATGTCCAGTTCGAAACGGCGGTCGCTCATGAATTCGCCCAACTTTTGACCGGCACGCACCAGAGTGCCCGGATTAAGCATGTATTCGGTTACCACGCCGTCGAACGGGGCACGAACGGTGTACTTGTCCAGTGTGGCTTCCATGCTTTTTACACTGTAAAACAGGTTGTAAATGTTGCGGGAAGCGATGAAGTACTGCTCTTTGGGGTTGGCCGCGCGGGGCAAAGGGCTGAGCGGTTTGTTCAAATCGAAGGCATTAAGATAGCGTTGCCAGGCTTCGGCGCTTTGCGGAAAGTCGATGGCAAAATCGGGCAAAAAGCGTGTAAGCTGGTTGAGCAAATTGCTTTTCTGGGCCAGAACGTTGTTGCGGTACACCCGATCGTCAATGCGCAGCAAGGCTTCGCCTTTTTTGAAGGCCATTCCCGAACGAAACGGCTTTTGCGCCTGATGCAAAATGCCGCTTACTTCGGCGTAGATTTCGATTTTGTCCAATGAGCGGATTGTTCCGCCCGTTTCCACCACTATCGGCAGGTCTTTTAGTTCTACGGTTGTAAAAACCAATTCCTGCCGGTTGCGATCGTCTTTTTTGCGTTGCTGCAAATCTTTGGGTCGACTTAAAATTTTGGCAATCAAAAGGCCGATGAGTAAAATGGTCAGTGCGCTAACCAGACTAAGAAGTTTATTTCGCATTCCGTTCTCCTACACTAATGCTAAATGTTTTTATTTGATTCCGGAAATTTTAATTGTAATTTGCGTTCCTTTTCCGCCGGAACTTTGCACGTCAATTGTTCCGCCGTGCGCTTCGATAATCTTTTTGGCCAGACTCATGCCCAGGCCGTAGCCTCCTGTTTTTTTGGAACGCGATTTGTCCACGCGATAAAACGGTTCGAAGATAAACGGGATTTCGTTTTCGGGAATACCCTGACCGAAATCACGAACCGTAATGACCGCCACTTTGCCCTGTCGGCTCACCGATACTTCCACGGGCTTTTTTTGTGCGGAGGAATATTTTAAAGCGTTCTGCACGATGTTGCCGATGGCCGAACGCAACCGTTCTTTGTCGGCGTGCAACACGATCTCGTCCCGGGGCGCAAGAAAACGGATGCCCGGCTTCTGGGCGGAAAAGGTTTGGCAAAGTTTGTCCACAAATTCCTTAAGGGGCACGTCGGTTTTGTGCAAACCGCCGTAAGGGCTGTCGAGGCGTTCTTTTTCCAGAAGCTCGGAAATCATGGTTTCCATTTCGTTGATGTCTTCCCGAATGTTTTGTTTGGCCGGGCTGTCCGGTAAAAACTCCAGGGCTACTTTAATGCGCGTCAACGGCGAGCGCAGCTCGTGGCTGGCATCCAGCAGCAACTGGTCGCGGGCCTTGAGCATGGCCTTAATGCGTTTGGCCATCATGTTAAAGGAACGAATCAGATCGCCCAATTCGTCTTTGCGTTTGGTGTGCAGTTGGTAATCCAGATTGCCGTTGCTGAATTCGCGGGCTGCTTCTTCCAATTGTTGCAGGGGCTTTAACATGGCGCGAATGACAAAGTAAATGATGGTCAAAATGAACATCATGAACAATACCATGCTTAAAATGCGTTGCTGCACGGATTTGGAACTTTGCCAGATATCGGTGCGAAAGACGAGAAGATATTCGCTTTGCGCCGACTTTCGCAGCAGGTAAAATCCTTTGCCGTCGTAGGCAATAAAAATGTTTTTTTTGCCGTCAAAACGATGCGCGTTGGTCGGCAGGGTAAAGTTCATTTGCTGCGGGTAGCTCCATTCTACGGCGGGCGAACGAAAACGGACGGCGATGCTCAGGCTGTCGGCCATTTTTTTGGCCTGTACCGTATCGGGCGGGCTGCCCAGTTGCTGCATGAGCAGGATGCCGTAGTACACCATGTTTTTGTCCATATTGCGGTGTTGCTTGTGTGTGTTCAAATATTTGTGCACAACAAATCCGACCGCCACAATGGTCAAATGGGCCGCTAAAAAAATCAAAATGATCTTTAAAAAGATCGAATGCTTGAAAAAGTCGTTTTTGCGCATCACGAAATTTCTCCGATGAACAGATATCCGCTGCCCCAGACGGTTTTGATGTACCGCGGGTTTTTGGGGTCGTCGGATAGTTTTTGACGCAGGCGGCTCACCAAAACATCCACGGAGCGATCAAAGGCTTCCCAGTCTTCGTGTCGTACTCCGTCCATAATTTGTTCACGGTTGAGCACTTTGCCTTTGTGCCGGATGAACAGGGCCAGCAATTCGAATTCTCCGGTGGTCAGGCCGCAATTTTTTTCGTTCAAAAAGGCCGCTTTGCGGTCAAAATCGACAAGCAGGTCACCGAAGCGTAGTACGGATTCGCGGGTTGCGCTGTTTTGTTTGCGACGCAGCACCGTTTGAATGCGGGCGACCAGCTCGCGCGGTTCGAACGGTTTGGGAATGTAATCGTCCGCGCCGATTTCCAGCCCCACGATGCGATCGGTTACTTCGCCGCGGGCCGTGAGCATAATGACCGGAATTTGCGAATCGCGGCGGATGGTGCGCAACACATCAAAGCCGTCCATTGCGGGTAGCATAACATCCAGAATGATCAGGTCGGGCGGAGTGTTGCGGATGATTTCCAGCCCTGTTTCGGGATGGGACACGGCCTGAACTTCGAAGCCGAATTTGGCCAGATAATCGGTTAAAAGAGCGTTTAAACGCTCGTCGTCGTCGATGATGAGTAATTTTTGTTTCATTAATTTGGGTTCCCGTTTTTATTTTTGCCGCCGCCTGACTGCGGTCAGGCGGCATTTGGGTACGGAGGCCGGGAACCGTTTCAACGGTTTTCGGCCTGCGTTAATTCTTGCCTCACTGTAAATATAGGAATCAGTTGTAATCAGATTTTTGCGAAATTGTAACAAATTGTAACAGAGGTGAACTCCCCGGAAAATACGGTTGGTCCGTGCAAAGCCGTGCCAAATCGCCCATGGAACAGGCTGTTAGCAAACAGGGCGCTGCGCTGTCCGCAACCGGTGGCGTTCGTTCGTCCCGACTTTTAAGTCGGGGCGATTTCCCCATGATGGAATTACGGCACACGTTCTCAGGCTACAGATAACGGGAGCATCAATTCAGGAAACAGATAGGGCTTCAGCCCTTAACATCGTTCTTCTGTAAAAAGGAAAAAGTCCGCCAGAGTTTACCGCAGCAATACACAGTTCAAATCCGGCAGGAGAACACATCCTCAGCCTTCCTATTCCGGCGGAAGCGCAGGCGTAACTTTCAGTTTTTTTGCATTCCTGATCGTAACCGTTCCCGGCTTGGCGCCGCGAGGTTTGTGCACATCTTTGGCGCGGCAATAATGCACCGAAACGGTCCCCGCATTGCGCATTTTGGAAAAATAGGCGGCACATTGCGCCGCTTCTTTAATGCTCGTTTTGTCTGGCTCCGTATCCGTTTCGCCACAACGTAACAAAACGTGGCTCCCCGGAAAGCCGTTCACATGGAACCACAAGTCATTCGGATGCGCTTCTTTTAACGACAAACGATCGTTTGTGCGATCGTCCATGCCTACCCAAATTTCCAGCCCCGAACTTGCTCGAAATATTTTAAGGCGCACGCGATTTATTCTCCCAAATTCAAATGAAATTCTTTGCGATAAAAATGCCGGATTTTTTCCGTTGACTCTCTGTAAAACTTTAGAACGGCTTCACGATGAAATCCCCGATGTTCAAACATTTGAACGAGATTTTGCCCTTGTTCAATAATCATGCTTTCAAACGGAAGCACCCGCTGTAAAATGCCGGTACCATTGGTGTTAAGCAAAACAGCAAGATTCAAATAGCTGGCGCCTGACCCACGCTTGACAGGAAAACATTGTTCCTTCAACTGCAAAGCGGCCTCGCACAAAGGGGCAGTGCCTGATTTCCCGGGAGTAACAATGGAAGGCAGCGCATCTCCGGTCGCTACCCAAAAAGGCATGGCAACCGTCGTCAAAGGAAAACCCAGAATGGTCCAGCACACCGCCTGATTGGCTGGCTGCCCCTTGCGCACACCCTGTACCACCATCACCGAAACCGAGCTATGCCGCGGAATAAAATCCCGGAAGTTCACAAAATGCGTTTCCGCAGCACTCGCCGGACACTCATCCCGCAAATCCCGATTGGTCAACCCGTGCTGTAAATTGCGGCTGACGGTTTGCAACAAAAATCGGGGAGTCAAATTATTCAGGCCACTGGCATTAAAAAACAATTTTTCGGCCTGGGCATAGCGAATGTAGCCTTCTCCCTCATCCTTTCTGCCCGTAAAAGAAAAGTTCGTGTGAATTAAATAGCCTTCGGGCGCAATGACCGGATCGTTCACATCCAACTTGTGATACGAAAAATCATCGGTTTCGTAATAAGCCGCCCCTCCCTGAGCATCAATCACTCCAAAATTCGATTCGACCCCAAGCGGTTTGGGCAACGTATCCAGCAAGCGTTCAAAATCGTTTAACGAGCGGCAGCGCTGCAATGCCAGCTTCATGATGCGACCCTCCTGATCCACAATTTCCGTCGAATCGCCGCTGACCTTTAAATTGTACGAGGCCGAATTCATGATGGCAAAGCCCGCACTATTGCAGCCTGCCCACACGTTTTCGCCAAGGGAATCATCGGCATTTACAATTCCGATGTAAGAATAAATCCCGTCATTAAAATAGCGTAAAACATTGTGAGCCTGACCGGAATCGCGATGTTTCCACAAAAGAGGGCGTCCGTCGGGCGTGGCTTTACCGGAAATAACAGCCGTTGTACAGGCCGGAGCAAAATTCCACAGTAAAAATTCAAAGACAAGAACACTTAATAAAATTGTAGCCGTTCGCATGGCATCTCCTATTTTTGCGCGTTAAAGTCCGTTCTGTCATCCGATTGTTTATTCTACAGTTTGGCACCAAACCTTTCAACTTTTTTTCGCCCGAACAGAAGCATCTTAAAAATAGATTTGGTTTTCCGTTTTTAATTGTTTAGATTGCTCTTAGTTAATTCGTCGAGACATACGAAAATTAACCCACCGAAGATTTTTCTTCTACCGTTATTTTTCACCTTTGGATCCATCGAATTACGTAGTTATTATTTTTATTTATTTTTTAAGGAGTTTTACAGTGAACATTTATGTAGGGAACATTCCCAGAAGCACCGACGAGCAGACCATTCGCAATCTATTTGAAGAATACGGCGAAGTGGCCGAAGTTAAATTGCTCAAAGACAACTACACCGGTGAATTGCGCGGTTTTGGTTTTATTACCATGCACGCACAGGAAGAAGCCGAAAAAGCTATCGAAGGGTTGAATTCAACCGAATTGGATGGCAGAACGTTAGTGGTCAACAAAGCACGGCCTCGCGGCGAACGCTCAGGCGGCAACCGTTACGGCAATAATGGTGGTGGCTTCCGGAATTCACGTTCCTGGTAAAAAAACACCTCTGTTAAAAATTCAAGCCCCGCATTGCGGGGCTTTTTTTTATTTCCCCTAATTGGTGAGACGGAACTCTCTTTCTCTTAGGTTTGTAAAAATTTTTCCGATGATAAACCATCAGCACAAAAAGGCTAACGGAGAGAGATAAAATGGAATATTCGATTTTAGGATTTCGTCAATATCTGCATTCCCCGAAATCCTACCAGGACCTGGTACAAATTATCAAAGGACAAAAAAAACACTTTCCCCCGCAAGAAGGCTTTTTGACCATCGTCGCTTTATGTGGAGACAATCCCCGTGAATTTCTTGAACACGAAGATTTACGCCATGAAGTTTCTTTCTACGATTTTGCGCCCTGGGAAGAAAGTGCCCGGCGCGTTGCCGAGGTATTCGTCAAAAGTTTTTACAAACCGGAACGGGTTCAGGTAATTCACTACAACGAAAATCCCCTGGGACTCACCTACCCCCTGGAGCTTCTGGTGCACATTGCCAATATGTTAAACGCCAAACATCTGGCAGTTAGTGATTCCGATTTTCAATTAGACTATTCCGAAATTCGACGCGTGTACGATTACCACATTTCCGTTGCCGACCCCGACAAAGTAGTGATTACCTACCCCCGACGACAGCCGCGAAGCCTGGACACCGAAAAATACCCGATCAACCGATGGGCCATGGAAGACCTGGAAAACATGTACATTTACCTGCTTTCCGACTTAAACGTGCTGAACTGCAAACCCGATTTCCAGTCCGGCCTGAGCATTACCACCCGGGCTGCGAACCGCCTGCTGCATTTCGACAATGTGGGTAGCTGGATCGGCAACCTGCACATGGCCATTCAGGTTATCCGCAATAAGGGGCATCTGGAAAAAGATTTTGTGGTTAAGACCAATCGCCAGCACGAATCGACCATTAATTTTGACGTGCAATGCGCCAAAATCGACCAATTGTACCGCTACTACATGATCCCGCTTTCCAACATTGTGCAACTGGCCATTGAACACCCTGAAAAATATTTAATGGACGACTGGACAAAAGGCAAAAGCAAAGAAGAAATCGCACAAATTATTCAACAAATCGTAGAAATGAACGACCGGTATCTGGCAGAAAAGCGTAGAGCGGTTATTTAAAGAATGTTTTCAGCAAAATTTCCAGATCAAGGAAAAGATTCTGGTTTTTAATGTAATGGGCCTCAAAGGCCTCGCGAATTTCCGGAGAGGATATTTTATCCCGGTTAATTTGCACCAGTCCCGTCAGCCCCGGCTTGTAATCGAACAAAGGAGCATCCTCCGGAACTTCGGCCACAGGGGCACCCACAAACGACAGACGTCCGCGTAAAATATTAATCAGCCCCAGTGTAAACCGAATGCCCTTATGCGCCCGCGAAGTACGTAAACGCGTCGTCTTTCCGCCGTAGAGATAAACGGTTTGCAGCGTAGTTTTTCCCCAACCGGTTAAAACATTCCACAAATGCCAAGGCGACAGAACAATTAAGAGGAACACGGCCAAACTCATATCAAAAAGACGCTTGACTACCTTGTTAAACGGCTTTCCGTAAGCATATTCAATGGACACCAGCGGAACGGAATCGAGCCGTTCGATGGTCGATTTCCCAATCATAAACTCCAGATGTCCCGGCACCATTTTGAATTCCACCCGCGGATTCTGTATTTGCGACATGCTGGTCAGAATGGTTTCGAAAGAAATGTTGTGCGTAGTAAAAATCACCAGATCCACCCGATTGAGACGGATGTATTCCGGCAAACGCCGAATGGTAGTAACCACGGGAATATTATTCAAACTCTTTCCCACATCCTGTTCATCACCGGCAACCAACCCCAGAATTTTGATACTGGAAGAGACATAGCTCTGAAGTTTGTTGAGTAGTTGTCGGGTCTCGTCATCGAACCCCACGATAATCGTGCGTTTCAAAAAATAATCCCGGCTTAATGTGGAAATTGTTTTACGCCGCAAAGCGCGCATTACAACACGCCACAGCGCCATAAATGTAACACTACCCAAAGCCGAAATGATTACCACCAACCGGGAAAAAGCAAACTGATTAAAAAAGAACGTCAAAGCCGAAACAAACGTAAAAGCCGCAAAATTTGCCTTAATAATTTTGCTAATCGAAAAACGATCGCGTGTGACACTCTCAAAAAAGAGTGCAGAAAGGAAGAAGGCCAGCGTTGTAATGCCATTGATGACGATGTATTGATTAAAAAAATCGTGAAAGGTAAATCCGCTTTTTAGCTCGTAGCGGATAAAAAAGGTCACAAAAAGCATCAGATTCAAAATTATCAAATCGACAATGATCGGATAATAGAGTTCCAGATTGTTTTTGACAAAAATAAAAATGCCTCGCAGAACCGTTCCCAATAAAATTAACCATTTAAAAGGATAGACATATTTTTTCTGGTAATGCTTTTTGTAAAACTTGTACAAAGAGCGGTTGAAAGTGATCACATAATCCAGATTATTTTTCTTGGTACTTTCGCCTTTGTAGTGGATAATTTGCGAATCGGGTACGTAATAAATTTTCCCGCCGGCCTTGTTGATACGGTGGCAATAATCGATATCTTCACAATACATGAAGAAATCTTCATCCAACTTACCCACCTTTTTAACAATATCCCGGCGCATCATCATAAAGGAGCCGGAAATGGCTTCTACCTGATAGGTGTCGTTTTCATTCAAATAGGTTAAGTTGTACCGTCCGAAAATTTTGCTTTTGGGAAAAAGACGTGAAAGCCCCACCACCTTCCAGAAAGCAGTTAAAGGCGTAGGAATACTGTGTCGGCAATCCACGGAAAAGGTGCCGTCGGGATTAATAATTTTACAGGTTGCTGCCGATGCATCCGGTGTGCGCGCAAAAAAATCCAACAATTTGGTAAAAGTATCTTCCTGCACCACGGTATCGGGATTGAGCAAAACGATGAATTGGCCTCGCGCTACCTCCAATCCCTGATTATTTGCCGCCGAAAAGCCCACATTCTTTTTGTTTTCGATCAACATCACCTGGGGAAAACGCTGGCGAATCATCGGTACGGAATCATCAACCGAGGCATTGTCAACAACAATAATCTCCGAAGGAATATTCTTCAGAGCCCGCTGCACCGAATCCAGACATTGCTCCAGAAATTCCCGCACATTATAATTTACAATAATGACCGATATTACCGGTTCGCTTTGGCTGGCCAAAAACGGCTGCGTGACAACCCCCTTGCTCATCGCGCTTCTTTCCCGAAAATAAATATGAACAGTGAACGCAAAATAATTCTGAAATCGAACATCAACGACATATTCTCCAGATAGAACAAATCGTGTTTTAGCTGGTCGCGTTTGTACTTTAAAGCTTCTTCGTAGCGATACTTGACCTGGGCCCAACCGGTCAAGCCGGGCCGTACCTGAAATCGTCGATTGTAAAATTTGATCTTTTTGCGCAATTCTTCGACCGTTTCCACCGGTTCCGGGCGTGGCCCCACAAAACTCATTTTGCCCATCAAGATATTGACCAATGCCGGAAGTTTGTAGATTCTTGTAGAATACAATATTTTGCCTATCAAGGGGCGTTTGCCCGTTTTTTGCTGGCGGGTAGAAAAAACAACCATGCCAAACACTTTTCCGTACTTCCCCACCACATTAATAATTTCCAGCGGCGGATAAATACCGCTTGCTCCCTGCAAAATAACCACCAAAAGGAAAACCGGCAAGAACAAAACAAGCAGAAAAGCCGAGACGAAAACATCAAACAGGCGTTTAAAAATCCATTGCCACGGAGCCATTGCTTCGGGGAAAAGGCGGATAAGCGGATGACCCAAAATTTCTTCAGTTCGCAAGCCGGAAATGGCATCGTACATTTGTGGCATTATTTTGAACACAACCGCCGGATTATCGATTTGTGCCACCAAATTTAACAGTTCGTCACGCGAACGTTCATTTATGGCAATGATAATTTCTTCGATTTTTTTCTCCCGAATTAAATCGGGCAGTTTCTCATAAGTGCCCAGAAATGGCAATCCGGCAAATGTCTTTTCCCGAGTCTCCTTGCTTACATAGCCTACCACATCGTACAATAGATGGGGATTACTACGAATGTCTTTAATTAAACGTTTGGCTTTGGGTGTATCGCCAATGAGTAACGTGGGATGCGGGGCGTATTCCAGAACGGCAAATTTTTTCTCTAAAAAAATCAGAAACAGGCGCCCTAAGTTGACAAACAGCAACATAAACAGAGCATACAAAGCCAAAGTGAACCGTCCCTGAGAGATAGGTTCATTGGGATCAAAGGTCAAAATAAAAAGAAGTAAAATTCCGAAAAGTATGACTTTGGACACCCGACGGATCTGATCAAAGCGGGAAACATCCCAGCGCAAATTGTACAAGTTGTTAAAAGCGAACAAGAGAACCCACCCCAATGAAAGTATGCTTAATAAAAAGGGATTCAGAACATCTCCAAAGTTCATGGGTTGTGCCGGCCAATACCAGCCGGAACGGTAACGCACCCACCAGGTTGCCACAAAGCTAAGGTTAATCATCAATAAATCGAAAAACAAAAGCAACCCGCGGTGCACCACCCGCCTGATGTGCAAGGGTGCCAAAATAGGCTGTGATTTGATGATGGCATGGTCGCCGAAATAGGTTTTAATGCGTTGAGCTTCCAGGTAGCCCAGCCGTTTCAGGCCCAAAACCGAAAATACCAGCACCAACATCAGCAGTACGCCACCAATTTCAAAGGCATGGCGCGCCAGAAAATAGGCCGTTATGCCATAAGCCAGAGCAGCGATATAAATAAGATAAACCGCCTGCTGATGCGAAAGTCCTAAATAAATCAGGCGGTGATGCAAATGGTCTTTATCGGGTTTAAAGGGATGCTTACCCTTGTTTAAACGACGAAAAAAAGCCACGCTGGTATCGCCAATAGGTATGGCCAAAATAAGGATGGGCAAAAGCAAAGCGATGCGTCCCGGTGCCGTTTCAAAGCCACGAATGCTCAGAGCAGCTAAAATGAGTCCCAAAAAAAGAGAACCGGTGTCGCCCATAAAAATGCTTGCCGGATGCTTGTTAAATTTCAGGAATCCCAATAATCCCCCCATAAGGGACAGGGAGACTATCAGAAAGGGAATATTGCCATTTTGCCAGGCTAACAGGGCAAAAACCGAAACCGCAATAAAACTTACTCCCCCGGCCAGGCCATCCAGGCCATCCAACAAATTAACGGCATTACTTACCCCAATTAGCCATAAATAGGTAATGGGAACAGAAAGCCAGCCCAGCTCGAGGTCGGTAGAAAAAGGAATGCTAATGCGCTTGATTTCGCAACCCAAAGCAATAATGATGGTTGCAGCCAGAGTTTGCCCCAAAAATTTTTTGGAGGCGTCCAGCCCTTTTAAATCGTCGTACACGCCCACGGCCACAATCAAAACGGAGGCCAGAAGAATGCCCCCGTAACGCTTGATGAGCGTTGGAGCACTGTGGGGCAATAGCACCATGCCCAGAGCAATTCCTGCCAAAAAACCGAAGTAAATTCCGAAGCCCCCCATATGCGGCATAAATTTAGTGTGTACTTTCCGCGGATCGGGCATTTCACCGATGCCAAATTTTAACGCCAGAGAGCGTGTTCCATAGGTTGCCAGCAATCCTACCAACAAAGAAAAAGCAAAGATTAAAAAATAAATCAGGTAAAAATTGTCAATCATAAAATTTAGCTATCGGTTATTGATGTGATTTTATCAATAATGCAAAACGGCACCAAGCATTAATTCCTGATAATCGAATTTCTTGTTTTCCTGTTCCCGATGTCCCCATGTCCATCCGGCAGAAAGGTACAATCCGTTAAATACTTCGTATTTTGCGTAAAGCTGCCATGTACGGTGAACGTTCAAAATGCCTTCCAGAAATTTTCGGGTTTGGCGTGGCTCGCTCTGGCTGCCCAAAAGCGTGCCATGACCTACCAAAATATCTCCGCCAATGTTTTCGTTGGGATAATTGTCTCCGTGTTTCCATTGTTCAAATTTAACTCCGGTTTCCAGACGTGGGTGCCAATCTTTACGCACATGGAAGTAGTACACTTCGGAATTGGGCCCGGCCCAATGGCCGATGGAACGATAATCGGATGTGTAGGAATTAATCAGGTATTTGTGGGTGTAAACCCAGGGCATGATGGCAGTGTACTCAAAACGTACCGACAAATTGGCAAGGCGGAAAGGGTCAACCCACCAAATCCCGCCTGAAAAGGCCTGTTTGTTGCCGTACCAATTTGTACCGATTTTCTTGCGACGGAACTCATCCAGAAAGATGGTTCCGTAAGCTTTTAATCCCGGTCGCACCAGCCATTCGGCATCCAGTGAAATGGTGGCGTTGTCCCGATCGCGCAATTTATGCTGCACCGCCCGATAAAAATTAAAAGGCAGCAAATAGGCCCAGTCGGCATAGCGCTCACCATAAATAAAACATTCGTTTAATCCCAATGTTACCTTATGCGCAATGCTGATTTCCAGGCGATGAGCAGCCAACCACTTGTCCGGATAGTAGAGGTAACCATCGGCCAGGGTATCTTGTGGAAAGGATTGCAACTTTCCGTGCAAGGCAATAAACTTGAACCAACCCCAATCTTTACTAATGCTTATGTAGGGATAGGGTTCACTGTTATCGGAGAGGATGAGTTTACCCGATTCTCCATATCCCCAACTAATGGCTTGCTGGGCAAAGTGCAAATCGAAATAGCTCGTGTGCCAGGCCAATTCTCCACCGGTACGATCTGAAAAATGCACATCGTAATCGCTTGTTTCGCTCCAACTTCCTTTGAGCAAAGGATGCTCCAGTAGATAAGTATTGTCGTTACCGCGAAATCCCTCTAAGCGGACAAAAAAACGGTAGCCGAAATGGCGCTTTAAAGCGCCACGAAAAGCGTATTGCTGCCAGCTTGCCGAGCGGTATAGCCCATCGTTGCGATGCTCGTAATCTCCACCCTGATCATAATCGAAATAGAAATTTGACGAATCGGTTTCCCAGAGGAAAACATGGTTTTCTTCTTCGGGATAATTTTGTCTGAAAAACCGTTTGAAATCTTCTTTAAAGTTTTTCCAATTCGCCAAAGGCGAATACCAATTTTGGTGCGCAGGAAGCAAAGCGTGTCGTTTTTGCGGGGATAGTTCCCAACGAAAATCCAGTAAAAACTCGTCAAGGCGGCGGCGATCGACGGAGGTTAATTGTTGGCGATGGGATTGGACCTGCTGCAAATATCGGGCGACCTGCGCCCGATCGAATGGTTTGATGCCATCAAACACATTGTGCACATATCCTAAAGTTTCCATACGCTCCAGAAAATGATAGATGGGATGATGCAGAGGCACAGAAACAGGATTATTGGCCCAAACCACTCCGAGCCAGATCAGCATTACCCACAGGATTTTATTCGTGTATCGCATGGTTTTCCTCGTTTTGTGGGAAACGGTTTAAACCGTTTCCGCCGGTTTCCCACTCGGCACGTACAAATTTTAAAATCGTTTAAACGATTTCATCCGCAGCGTGCAAGTACAACGTTTAATTTAGCAGAGTAGTACATTGAGTGCAAATACCAGCCCCGGACGTTTTCTCTTCTACTCAATCCCGGGTTTGGTAATTACCCCCTGATGTTTGCGGCCGTTCATAATAACCTTGAGCGGTTTTTTCACATGAATGTGAAACGTAAATTCAAAGCTCTCTTCCGGGGATTGTTTATTAAGCCATTCCCAATCGATAAAACCTTCGTTTTTAAACTGATTCACCGTAAAATATCCCACCAAAAAAGAAGTTAAATTTTGAAAAAAATGCGACCCCTGCGATGGCTCGACCATAAAATCTTTAAAGCTGGTTTCAACAATGGCTTTTGCGCCGGAAATCTGTTCCCAGTTTACCGGAATACCCAGCCACGGATCCAACGTTCCCCAACGCCCCACACCAATAAGGACATAAGGACGATTTTCTTTGATCAGCTTCGCATTTAATTTACTTACTTCTTCCGCAACCTGTCGGCTTTTGGCGCGCTCATATTTAAAATAGTCCACGTAAACAATATCGTAAATATCCTTAATAATCCCGTGCCCTAAAACATTATTACTGGAACAAATTAAGTTTGCCGGATTACAATCCTCAATTCTAATTTGCTCTAATTCCCGTTTTAGCACCAACGGACGCATTTGCAGCAAACCGAATTCTTTAAGCCCTTTCTCATTGGGTTGCATATTAACGGCAAATTCTATTTCCACCGGCGTTCCCATCCCCCACGAGCCTAATTCCAGCAACCGTTCCAGAATTTCGGCCAGAGGAAACACCTTATGTTTCAAAATAGGAGCAAAACTCACCAAACGCGCACCAGGCCGCGAAAGTCCATCCACAATCCGGTCCTCATCATGCACATAAGTGCTTCCCACATAATACAAGGTACCGTCTTCTTCCGCGGCTTTCAATGGAAAAAGATGCACCGCCTCATCAAATGTTTTGGAACTCTCCGGTTGATGCGCATCGAAATCGAGTGCATAAAACTTGTGCTGCGTATTGCGCAAAAAACTCTTGGTGGTCGAAAACTGGGAAATGTGCTGAGGATACTTGGGCGAAAACTTTACCACATTGCCTCCATCGACCACCATGCGCCCAAGCCCCAGAGCCACCGAAGCAATTCCATCTTCCGGTTTTTGAGGTGGGCTCGGGTAAAAATTGTATGATTTCGCCACCCCGGAAAAGGTCGGGTAAAAGCGATTCTTGTAGCGTGCCCCCACCAATTTCTGGATGATCACCGCCATCTTTTCCTCTTCAAGTCGGTAGGAAGTGACCTTCATATACTGTTTGGCCCCCTGGAAGAAGGTAGAGGCATACACCCGTTTAATCGCATTGAGTAATTCGTTTAAACGAATTAACTTGTTCGGATGTTGATTCGCAATCATATAGGTCTGATACACCCCGGCAAAAGGATGGTATTGCGAATCTTCCAGCAGACTGGAAGAACGCACGGCCAGAGGCCATTTCACCAGCTCCAAAAAATCCAATAAATTGGATACAATATCTTCCGGAAACTTCGTGGCAGAAATAAATCGCTGGACAATTTCATCATCGTCATTGCTGCTTAAGGCAAACTCCCGGAGATCGTTTTCATCCAGAAACCAATCAAACACGTCCGTGCCCAACACCACGGAAGGAGGTACCAGAATCTGAATTCCCTGTTTGTAATAATGGTTGGTCAGTCCGTAATTTGTAATCAGCGTATTAACAAAACTCAGCCCACGGGCCTTTCCGCCCAGCGAGCCACCACCCAACCGGGCAAAACTGGTCTGAGGGTCAAACGATTCCTTCTTGAAATCCGTAATCAGGCCTTGTTGACGGGTCTTGCGATATTCTCTTAAAGATTGGATCAAATGCTGGCGTAACGCTTCCAGAGAGGGATAGTCCGATACTTTGTGCGGACGCAATTTATGGGCCAGCCAAAATTCCGTACGTGCCTTTAGCCAGGTAGAAAAATGATTTCGCTCGGCATGAAAGCGAATGCTTTCTGCCGGCACACGTTTAAGTTCCTGTTCCAGCGAAATTAAATCCCGGGCACGCCCCACTTCCCGGCCATCGGGTGTGCGAAAAATAAAATCCCCAAATCCAAAATGCGAATTGGTAAACTTTCGTAACTCCTGTAACAGCGTGGGAGAATCTTTCAGTACGAAATAGGCCCCGGTGGCACGGGCTTCGTCGGCATATTCAATGTGATTGGATTGAAGCAAAATAGGAATATCATCATGGCGCTTTTTTACTTCCCGGGCAAACTTGATACCTGCTTTTTTGTCGTGCTTACCCTTCCGCTTAAAATCAATATCCGAAATAACCCCCAAAATTGTATCCTGATATTTCTTAAAATAACTCCAGGCTTCCTCATAATTCGTACAAAGCAAAATTTTGGGACGAGCACGCATGCGCAAATATTTGTGCGTCAGATTAACGCCTTCCAGAATCAAACGTTGCGACTGCTTTAAAATTTCTGTGTAAAGCAACGGCAGGTAGGCCGAATAGAAGCGCACATTATCCTCGATGAGGATAATAGATTGCACCCCAACCAGCTCGGTGTCGTTCTCCACATTCATAATATCTTCCAGATGCTTCACAATAGCAATGATGATGCGGAAATTACCGGTCCAAATGAAAATACGACTAAACACACTGGCATCGGCATGATTTAACAGTTCGTTTAATTCCCGATTGTCGTATGCCAGCAACACCACCGGAATATCCAGCCCGGATTGTTTGACCCGACGGGCCAATTCCGTAGAATCCATATCCTCGATGTGCGGGGTGGTAATAATCAAATCATAATGTTTTTCTTCACTGGCCAAAAGCAAGGCATCTTCCCCGCGCGAAACACGGGTAATCTCCGGGATGTGGCTTAAATTCAGTCCCTGATATTCTTCCCGAATCAGCTCGTAAATGCGACCGTCTTCTTCAAAAACGTACAAATCGTACAAACTGGAAACCAAAAGGATGTCCCGAATGCGATGCCGCATTAAATGTTGAAAGCCCTGAAACAAGGCGCCAAAGCCCTGTTCGTAAAAAGGAGAATCGAATAATTTGGTTTTGACGTTTTTTGCTTTACCCATAGAAGTTCCTACCATTGCTGTTGTTTTAACGATTTGAAAAATAAAATATTACCAAACCCTACGCAAAGCAAAACATTTGTCAACAGTCGCTTGATTTGATCAGAAGAAGAAAAAGTGCTTTTTAAATGAAGAAAGGCCGTCCCGAAAAATCGAGACGGCCTCGCTTATTGCTTCTTTCCTTAGAGGCGTATCACACCTCCTTGTGCTTTTCTTACTTTCGGAAATTCAAATCAAAAATTAATTTTTAGCGTTAATGTGTGCAATTTTCGTCCTTCGGAATCTTTAATTGGCCAAAACCGATCGAGAGGCACGCTTTCGGCCGAATACGTTTCAAATAAAACACCGGGGCGGTGATAAAGCCATGTCCTATATTCTTTATGCCGAAAGGAAAGGCAGAAACCGATTTTAACCCACCTTAAAAGGGCACTAAACAAAATTACTCCGATTAACACTCCGGGAAAATACTTATCGAATTACAAAAATCCGTCGATTTGCCCGAGTTTGAAAAGCGCTTGAGCGAAAAGATACCTCTTTAAATGAATCCGAAGTGCTATTCCAGTTCGCCCGCTTTTTTCTTGACAATATCGATAAGCACACCCGATTGCACCATTTGGCAAGCCTGTTCCATATCCGGATACATAACCCGATCTTCCGCCAGATAAGCCACGTGCTTTCTGAATTCTTTCAGCACGGCACCTGTGGCTGGTGCCGGTTGCAGTGGTCTGCGTAAATCCAGCCCCTGCGCCGCGCACATTAATTCGATACCCAGCACCTGTTCCGTATTTTTCAGGATTTCAAATGCCTTGCGGGCGGCATGGGTGCCCATACTGACGTGGTCTTCCTTATTAGCCGAGGTGGGAATGGAATCCACACTGGCCGGATGCGCCAGAACCTTGTTCTCCGAAACCAAAGCCGCAGCCGTTACCTGGGCAATCATAAAACCGGAATTGAGGCCGCCTTCTTCCGTCAAAAATCCGGCCATCTCACTCACCGCCGGATCCATCATGTGTTCGATGCGGCGTTCCGAAATATCGGCTAATTCGGCCAGAAGAATCCCCAAATAATCTGCAGACAAAGCCAATGGTTCTCCATGAAAATTTCCTCCGGAAAGCACATCGCCGTTATCGGGAAATATTAACGGATTGTCCGTTACTCCGTTCATCTCCCGTTCAAAAACCGAAATCACATGATCCAACGCATCACGGATGGCGCCGTGCACCTGCGGGATGCAACGCAAACTGTACGCATCCTGCACGCGATGGCTGGAATGCCGGTGCGATTCCACAATGGGACTATCTTTGAGCAAACGACGAAAATTGCTTGCCACTTTAAGTTGTCCCGGATGCCGGCGTACTTTCTGAATGCGTTCGTCAAATGCCGTCAGGGTTCCGAGCAAACCTTCCAAACTCATGGCACCGATGATGTCGGCGGTTTTAACCAGGCGGCGCGCCCGGATTAGGGTCAGTGCTCCCCAGGCCTGAATGGCTTGCGTCCCGTTGAGCAAAGCCAGGCCTTCTTTGGCTTCCAGATGAATCGGCTCCAAACCGGCGCGCTGCAACGCTTCCCGTCCGGGCATTCGTTGGTTCTGGTAAAAAGCTTCTCCTTCGCCAATAACCACCAGAGCCATGTGGGCTAACGGAGCCAAATCGCCACTGGCTCCCACGCTCCCTTTTTCGGGCACCACAGGGATAATTCCGGCATTGAGCATGTCCAGCAACTGCCGCACCACCACAGGGCGTACTCCGCTAAATCCTTGCGACAAATTCCTGACCTTAAGCAGTAGCATCAGCCGGACAACGTCTTGCGGCATCGGTTCTCCCACACCGGCTGCATGGCTCAACACCAAACGGCGCTGCAATTCGCGGGTTTGTCCCGGCTCAATTTTCATGTCGGCAAATTTGCCAAAACCGGTGGTAACACCGTACACCACTCGGTCATTTTTTACAATATCTTTGACAATTTCATGGCTTTTAACAATGCGCGCTTCCAATGCTTCATCGAGAAGCACCTGCGGATTCTCTTGCAAAAAAAATTCGAGATCGTCCAAAGTTAAATCGTTCTCACCCAGATAAAGTGTCTGCTTAGGCATCTCCTTTTTCCTCGATCTTTTTTTCCGTAAACCAATTTTCCAACATGGTGTACAGTTCTTCTTCTTTGAAAACAATCTGCTTCTGCCCGAAAATACTTTCCAAAAAATGCTGTCCGTAACGCATGCGACTTACGCGGTTATCTCCGATAATAACGGCACCAAAATCGTTTTTATGACGAATCAGCCGCCCGAATCCCTGACGAAATTTGATCACCGCTTCGGGCAACGAATAATCCATGAACGGATTACGCCCCTTTTTCTTGATTTCTTCCATGCGCGCGGCAATAACCGGTTCAGAAGGCACATCAAAAGGTAACTTGGGAATGAACAACAATTCCAGGGCATCACCGGGCACATCAATACCTTCCCAGAAGCTATCGGTACCGAAGAGAATGGAATCGCGGTTTTCTTTGAACTGATGCAAAATATTGGTACGGCTACCGCTTTTACCCTGGGCCAACAGCAACACATTCTCCGCGTCAAAATGCGATTTCAATTCGTTGTACATCAGGTTGAGCATGCTGTAGTTGGTAAACAGTACCAGCATACCCCGGCGTTGCTTTTTATGTAAATTGATGATTAATTCTTTCACGGCCCGCGGATAATCTTCGGAACGCGGATCCGGCAGAAAATCGGCCACAGCCAAAAGCAGTTGTTCGTCGTAATTGAAAGGCGAATCGAATACTTTACTGCGTACTTCTTTGCCCTTTAACAAGTTTAGCCCCACGCGCGAGTTAAAATAGTCGAACGAATTCCGCACCGCCAGCGTAGCCGAAGTAAACACCAACGTCTGAACGTTAGGATACAGCAGTGTATTTAGTAACTCGGAAATGTTCAAAGGAACGGCATGCATGGCCACATCGTTGGTGCGTTCGTTGCGTGGCAAATCCAGCCAGTAAACGTAATTTTTTTGATCGCCGGCCAAACAAAACTGGAATTGCTCTTTCAGTTCCTTTGCCCGATCGAACAGAGCGCGAATTTCCCGGGTAATTTGCATTTGAAATTTGAAAGTGTTGTAATCCAGCTCTTCAAGCACATCCACCAACTGCCCCACTTCTTTAATCAACCGGTTCAAAGCGCTTAGCAGTTCGCGAATTTCGTCTTCCAGCAACTTAAAATAGCGAAAATTCTTGTAATAACGCACGCGTGAGTCTTCGTTACCGGCGGCGGAGCGTGTCCCAAATTGATGTCGTAATTGCTGGCTAAAAGAATTGAAAAAGATGAGTGTTTTTTCTTTGAAATTGAGAGAGGCAATTTTTACTTTTTGCGCCTGACCGCTCACTTTGGAACGAATATCATTGGCCACCTTGCCCGTGCTCATGCGGTAATCCAATTGTAAAATGGCTCCGGTACGTTTTGGCTCTTCCTCGTACAAGCGGTGGTACAAATTGCGGAAGCTCCAATAGTTGACACGGATGCCCAGATAATCGGCCGCCGTTTTTTCCACATTGTGGGCTTCGTCCAAAATAAGAATTTGGTAATCGCCCAAAGTGCTGTGGCCGGAAGCCAAATCGGCAAAAAGCAAGGCATGGTTTACCACCACCAAATCGGCGTTTCGGGCTTGTTCCCGCGCTTTCATCAAAAAACATTCGTTGTAATACTTGCACGCCTTTCCCGGGCAGTACGAAGGCTCGGCCGTTAATTTTTCCCACAATCCGATGTTACGTTCCAGTTGAAATCCGGCATTTTCCACGATATCGCCGGTACGGGTTTGCTCAACCCAGTACACCAGCGGCAAAATACGGGTACGTTCATCCTGTGAAAGGCGCTGATTCATGTCGGTCATTACCGTGTTCCATTTTTCAAGACAGAGATAATTGTAACGCCCTTTTAGCAAAACCGCCTTAAACTTTTGACGGGAGGTGGCGTAGAGCATGGGAATGTCTTTGAAGAATAGTTGCTCCTGCAAGTTTTTTGTGTTGGTAGAAACGATGATGCGCTGCCCGGCCTGGCGATTCTTTAAAGCCCATTCAATGGCCGGAACGAGGTAGGCCATCGATTTGCCCGTGCCGGTGCCGGCCTCGGCCACGACATACGATTGTTCATTAAACCCGCTCAAAATTTCCCGGGCCATTTCAATTTGCGGCTCACGCAGTTCATAATTATCAATTACCTTGGCCAGCCGACCCTGCGGACTAAAATAGTCATCGATCACCTCTTCCTCCACCGGTTGAAGCTCCGCTTCATTTTCGGGAGGCAAAACGGCAGGAAAATCGCCTTCGCCAATCACATTGTAGTACGATTGGGCGTAATAGGCATCGTCCACCAGACCTTTGCCGGTGGTTTTAATGTTCTTCATCTCTTTAAACTTGAGAATGGGCACAAAAAAGCTCTTGGCGCGTCGGGAGGTCGGATACAACAAGTTGATAATGTTATTTAGAATTTGATTATCCGCAGCCAAAGCGCGATCCAATAACTCAAGAAACACATGACCCGTAGCGCGGGCATCGTCCACGGCCCGATGTGCGCGGGTAAGATCGTAATCAAATTCCTTGGCCAGCATGGCCAATTTGAAACTATCTAAAAATGGCATAAAAATACGAGCGATGAACAGCGTGTCGATACGCAAATTTGTTACGTACTTAAAACGCTGTGTGGTATCTTCCCAACGTTCGTAATCGCCTTTGGTTTTGCGGAATTGATACTCCAGGAAGGACGCATCAAAATTGACCTGCTGCCCCACAATGGCCGCATCACCCAGGAACTGCAAAAAACGCGGAAACACATCGTCAATGCCCGGCTTGTCTTTTACATCGTCATCACTAATCCCGGTAAGGCGCGTAATAAAAACCGGGATGGGCATACCCGGATTGACCAACTGTTCAAAAACTTCGACTTCCTTACCTTCGGTAAATTTAATAGCGCCAATTTCGATGATGCGATCTTTTTCCGGATCGAGTCCCGTGGTTTCCAGATCGACCACCACAAATGTACCCAATCCCAAATGGCGCAAAAGTTCTTCTCGTAATCCCATGTATTTCCTAACCCGGCAACGCCGGAACTTGTTGTTTTTTAGTGTAAATCATTAATCGGTTTATTGGTTGCCGGTTGGAGATCGTTGGAACAATCTTTCTTAATCTCAACAACCCATTCAAAACCGTCTTGCCCAATCCGATCGTAACCGGCCAAACCGTCTCGTTTTTTCAGAAGACCATTTTACAAAATGTTCCGCCCACAGGCAAAGAAATTTAAGCGGAATTTTCACAACTGCTCCCGCACCCGGTTGAAAAGATAACCGTAAAAACAAGGAATGGCCAAATGAATGCGCAAAAAAAAACGGTAAAGCAAGCTTGCTTTACCGTAAACGTAGTTTTACCGAATTGACAGAACGATTACTGGGCCGCCGTGCGGCCGGGTCGGCCAAAGGTTTTCAAAACGATTAATCCGGCCACAGAGACCACGATTCCCAAGATCAACACATACTCGGAATAAGGCAGAAAGAAACGGGCGTTTTGGGCAACACCGGCCAACAAAGTGAGCGGGATGGTAACGATCCACAAATAGTAAACCCGCTTTCTCCATTTGTTCTCAAACATGGCAAACTCCTTTTGCTTGTTTTATTCGCCGATTGTTTCTTAAATATTACGAATACCCGAGCAAATGGTTGCAAAATCGGAAGCAGTTATTTTCCCCGGAAAACAAAAAAGGGCTCCGAAGAGCCCCGAATTTGCCGATTTTATTTTTCTTTCATGAACGGGTAGGTCCAATCTTCCGGCGGCACCATAGTTTCTTTAATGGAGCGTACACTCATCCAGCGCAGCATGTTCAGGGCGCTGCCCGCTTTGTCATTGGTGCCCGAAGCACGGCTTCCGCCAAAGGGCTGCTGACCCACCACGGCGGCCGTCGGTTTGTCGTTAATGTAAAAGTTACCGGCTGCCTGACGCAAACGATCGGACATAATGCGTAACGCTTCGCGATCCTGTGCCCAGATGGCGCCGGTCAGGCCGTAAGGCGAGGTATTGTCGCAAAGGTCGAGTGTTTCTTCGAACTGCTCGTCTTTGTACACGTAAATGGTCAGCACCGGGCCGAAAATTTCTTCTTCCATCGTTTTGAAATGCGGATTGGTGGTGACGATGGTCGTCGGTTCGATGAAAAAGCCTTTGGAATCGTCGTATTTTCCGCCGGTAATAATTTCGGCTTCATCCGATTTTTTGGCGTATTCGATGTAGGAAACGATGCTTTCGAAGGCGCCGCGATCGATGACCGCCGTCATGAAATTGCGGAAATCATCCGGTTCGCCCATGCGAATTTTCTTCACTTCCTTAACGTACAACTCTTTGAATTCCGGCCAGAGCGATTCGGGAATGTACATGCGCGAAGCTGCGGAACACTTTTGTCCCTGATATTCGAAAGCTCCGCGAATGGCCGCCACAACCAGCGGCTTTACCTTGGCCGAATTGTGCACGAAAATAAAATCCTTACCACCGGTTTCGCCCACGATGCGCGGGTAGTATTTCATTTTGTGGATGTTCTCGCCCACTTTGCGCCACATGGCCTGAAACGTATTGGTCGATCCGGTGAAATGAATTCCGGCCAGATGTTCGCTTTCCAGCACGGGATTACCCACCTGCGAGCCGGTACCCGGAATAAAGTTAATCACACCGTCGGGCAGGCCCGCTTCTTTGAGCAACTGCATGATGAAGTAGGCGGAATAAACGGCGCTGGAAGCCGGTTTCCACAAAACGACGTTCCCCACAATGGCCGGAGCCGTGGGCAGGTTTCCGGCAATGGAAGTAAAATTAAACGGGGTGACGGCAAAAATAAAACCTTCCAGCGGACGGTATTCCATACGGTTCCAGAACCCTTTGGGAGAATAGGGTTGCTCGCCCATGAGTTGGGCCATGTAATAGGTGTTAAAACGCCAGAAGTCGGCCAATTCGGCCACGGCATCGATTTCGCTTTGGTAAGCGGTTTTGGATTGCCCCAGCATGGTGGCTGCATTCAGGGTGTAACGCCACGGACCGGAGAGCAATTCGGCCGCTTTCAGAAAAATGGAAACGCGATGCTCCCAGGGCATTTCGGCCCATTGCTTGCGGGCTTCCAAAGCCGCATCGATGGCCATTTGTACTTCTTTGGGCCCGGCTTTGTGAAAAACGCCCAATTTTAGTTTGTGGTTGTGCGGCGCACGCATTTCACCGGTTTTGCCGGTAAAAATTTCTTTGCCGCCAATAATCAGCGGTACTTCGATTTCCTTGGATTGCAATTCGGCTAATTTATCCTTTAATGCCTTGCGTTCCGGCGTACCCGGCGCGTAATCGTAAATGGGTTCGTTAAGCGGTTCCGGTACTTTAAAATATGCGTTCGACATAATCGTCCTCCTATGGTTAGAGGGTGTTTGCATTTTCTGCGTTTGTTCGTGCCCAATATAATAAGGAATGACAACCAAAAGCAACCGAAAAGCGCGTATTTTTTTCCTGATTATTTTATTGATTTTTAACAAATTACGAACCGTATTTTAAATATTCATTTTATTCGATAAATATTCTTACCCTATTTCGAATTTTCATCATTAAATTTTATTGCACCAGCCGAATACAAAAAATGCATTCCAAAAATTCTCGTCGCCGTAGGCGTCGAGTCTGCACTTTTTGCGCAATCTTTCAGAAAAAGATGTTCCATTCCTTAAATAACGGAAGTTTTGTTGTTTTTAAAAAAAATAAATGATAATTTTATCACGTAATCATTTTGTGCATCAAACAAAAGGAGAATAAACCATGCCGAAAGTTCTCGTTGCCACCGTTAAACCGTTTGCTCCCGTTGCCGTCGAGCAAATAAAAAAAATTGTTGAAAATGCAGGATACCAGTTTGCTCTTCTCGAAAAATACGAAAGCGCGGAAGATTTAAAAAAGGCTGTAGCCGACGCCGATGCTCTGATTGTGCGTAGCGATAAAATCACCGCGGAAATTATTCAGGCTGCCCCAAAATTAAAAATTGTTGTCCGTGCCGGTGCCGGTTACGATAATATCGATTTGAACGCCGCCACGGAAAAGGGCATTGTGGTCATGAACACCCCCGGACAAAACTCCAATGCCGTTGCCGAGCTGGCCCTGGGCATGATGGTTTACCTGGCCCGCAATCAATTTAATGGCAAACCGGGTACAGAATTAAAAGATAAAACACTGGGAATTCATGCCTACGGACATGTGGGGAAACGGGTTGCCGAAATTGCCAAAGGTTTCGGCATGGAATTGTTTGCTTACGATCCGTTTATCCCCAAAGAAGCCATCGAGAAAGACGGAGTCACTCCCGTAGATTCGGCCGAGGCTCTGTACGCAAAATGCCAATATGTTTCGCTGCACATTCCGGCCAATGAGCAAACCGTTAAATCCATCAACTTTAATTTACTCTCCAAAATGCCAGAAAATGCGGTGTTGGTTAACACCGCGCGCAAAGAAATAATTGATGAAGACGATTTGCTGAAAATGTTCGAAGAGCGCGGAGATTTTAAATACATCTCAGACATTGCTCCGGACTGCAAAGACGTGATCGCCGAAAAATATCCCGGCCGGTTCTTTTTTACTCCGAAAAAAATGGGCGCACAAACGGCGGAGGCTAACATTAATGCCGGAATTGCCGC
>CAYXUS010000072.1:0-17937 GCA_964468415.1 uncultured Caldithrix sp. | reverse complement strand
CAAAATTTTTGCCTGCTCATCTAAATTGATCGCAACAAAAAGCGTTTGATCCAAAGGAGACGGGCGTACAATTTCCATCCCTTGCAGGGTGCACACCCAATTCAGGCTATCGGTCAAGACGGAAAAACGATACAATGCGTTGCCCTGGGGCTGTTCGTCAATAAAATAAACGAACCGTTTGTCCGGCGCAGCCTTTAAATCGATTAATCGATTGAAGCGCTGCCCCTGGTATTGTGCGATGGTTGTGCTACGCTGCCCCTGGGCATCGTAAACAACAATTTGTTTGGTGCGCGCATCCAGCACAAAGGCATTGCCGTTTTCATCAAAAGCCAGGGCCACCGGCTTCCCCAGACGATTATCCAGTAGTTGCGGTGCACGAATATTGTCGGCGGAAAAGCGGTAGAGTGCGCCGGAAGAATCAGTAAGCCAGTACATCCGGGAAAGCGGCTCGTAGGCACAGGCGTAAGGGTAGCGTACGGCCGTCAGCTCATCGTAAAGCTCTCCGGTACGCAGGTCAAACAGCTCTGCGTAATGGTAAGCCGGGTAGGTGAGCACCCCTGTGTGGTGCCTGCGATCCATGGCCAGTGCCTGCGGAATCCAGATGGCGTAATGTGTTTGCAGAGCAAAACGCAGATCGTAAGAAAACTTTAGAATGTATTCGTTCCAGCGATCGAGGAGCCAAATTTTGCCCGGCCCGGGGGTAGTTTGCAAAACGGGCGTAGGGGGCGATTCGCCCGATTCGCCGATGAGCGTCAAGTAATAGGCGTAAGAATGATCGTATTGAACAGAAGAATCACCAAACAAAGTTTGCCCGGGCGGTAAAATGGCCAGGCCGGAAAAATTTGTCTCTCCCTCAGCGCGACGATACAGATGATAGCCTTTAATGGACACATCGTAGGTGTTGTACCATTGGAGGGTAATCACCGAGTCTGCCGAACGCAAATAGAGCCGCATGTTCAATGTGTCAATTCCGCTTTTCGGGTCGAAGATATTGGAACGATCGCGGACCGAACATCCGAAAAATGCGGAAAGAAGCAGCCAGAAAGCAAAAAGAAAAACTACAATTTTATTGGAGAGTACCATCAAACCACCAAAAGTTAGCAATGAAAAGCCCAAAACCGATCAGGCGGTTTTGAGCTTTTAATAATGGGGTTTTTAAATTAAAACGTTTTTTTGACAATTGCATCAATTTCGTTAAAAACCTCATCGATGCTTTTGTTCCCATCCACCGAGACATAACGTCCCATCTTTCGGTAGTATTCCCGCACCGGGGCCGTCTGTTCGTGGTAAACCCGCAAGCGTTGATGAATGGTTTCCGGATTGTCGTCGGAGCGTTGCACAATGCGCCCGCCACACTTGGGGCAAATGTTGTCCGGCGGGGCAGGATTCGTGACCGGATCAAAAATGGTGCCGCATTTTTCACAAATACGCCGCGAGGTCAAACGCTTGATGATAACGTCTTCGGGTACGACAATTTCGATGCACAAGGGAGGGGGCAATTGCTTTTTCTCAAATAATTTGGTCAAACCGTCGGCCTGAGCCTGGGTTCTGGGAAAGCCGTCCAGAATAAATCCCTTTTTGCAGTCATCTTCGGAAATGCGCTGTTCGATAAGGCCAAGCATTACATCGTCGGGTACCAATTCGCCTTTGTCAATAATGGCTTTGGCCTTTTGGCCCAGCTCCGTCCCCTGACGAATCGCTTCGCGCAGCATGTCGCCGGTAGAAATGTGAGGAATACCGTACTTTTTGCTCAGGTTTTTTGCCTGGGTACCTTTGCCAACGCCGGGAGCACCGAATAAAATCAAGTACATTTCATTACTCCTGTGATTTAAGTTCAATGTTTTTCCGGAAATATTTATTGCTTTAATTTAACGGATTTCTGAATGCGATGTGTATTCTTCCTGATCATTTGGTCCAATTCTTCGAATGAAAAATCCATGACCGGGTATTTCCGCCAGTTTTTCAGATCGTAATGCCACCATTCTGTGCGAATCGGTTTGAAACCGTGCTTCTCCATGACCGTGCGTAAAATCCAACGATTAATGCGCACCCTGGCCGGGAGTTTCATGTAATCATGATGGGCCCGTGGCGTAAAAGCGTCGAAGCCGGTGGGCATTTCCAGTTCGTGCCCGCTGGAATCCACTAAAGTTACATCGACGGCCGACCCCCGGTTGTGACGGGAACCATGTTTGGGATTGGCAACATAGCTGGGATTGGGTAAAATTTCCCACATTTTCTTTTGCACGCTCAAAGGCCGGTAGCCATCAAAAATTTTTAACCCCAGCCCGATGCTTTGCAGTTCTTTTTGCACCTCGTTCAATTTTAGTGCGGCTTCTTTGACCAGAAAACAGCGTGCCTGCGGGTACACGGCGCGATGCAAAAAGTTGTTGGGTGTGGCGTACCGAATGTCCAGAATGATGGACGGATTCATCTGATGTACGTCCACAAATTCGGGGATGGGGGTGCTACGTTGTGCGAGCAGAATGGTGAACGCGAAAAGGAAAAAAATAACAAAACGTTTCATGGCTTTGGTTCCCCCTTTACCATTTTAAATATGTTTAATTTTTTGTTAAATTAAACATTTTGCAAGACAAATGGAAGTTAAAAAATATTTGTATTTTTTTTAAATAAATTATATTTTGGATATTGAGTAATTATCATTAGCGAAGTTCTGAATATGAAAAAGATTAAAATCGATCAGATAATTATTGTTTCCATTTTTTAGGTGCAACCCCTTATTCCCTCATGCGGAATAAGGGGTTTTTTATTAAATGCGAAAAAGGATTCAACAATATGCTTAGGAGGACACGATGGAAAGAGCCAATCTGGATTGGGAGAATTTGACATTTCAATACGTAAAGACCGATTATCATCTGGAATATTATTTTAAAGATGGTAAATGGTCCGAAGCGAAAATCGTAGAAGGCGACACCATCCAATTGCATATGGCGGCTACGGCGCTGCATTACGGTCAGGAATGTTTTGAAGGCTTAAAGGCATTTGAGCAGGCCGACGGTACGATCAGTGTTTTTCGTCCGGACGAAAATGCCAAACGCATGGTAAATTCTGCCAAAAAGATTTTAATGGAACCATTTCCCGAAGATAAATTTTTGGAAGCGGTAACCAAAGTTGTGCGGTTGAACCGTCGGTTCATTCCGCCGTACGGTACGGGAGCCAGCTTGTACATTCGTCCTTTGCTGTTGGGCGTATCGGGCATTGTGGGCGTGAAACCATCGCATGAATACATCTTTTTAATTTTTGTTACGCCCGTGGGACCCTATTTTAAAGGCGGACTTAAACCCATTCGCTTGATGGTGATTGAAGACATCGATCGTGCGGCTCCGTTTGGCACGGGCGATGTGAAAGTTGGCGGAAATTACGCCGCAGGCATGCGGGCCACCAAAAAGGCCAAAGAGCACGGCTTTGACGAGGTGCTTTATCTGGATGCACGCCACAAAAAATACATCGACGAATCGGGCCCGGCCAATTTCTTTGGAATTACAAAAGACAACAAATACGTCACACCGAAATCGACCTCGATTTTGCCCAGTATTACCAACAAGAGTTTGCAGGTTATTGCACAGGATTTGGGCATGACCGTGGAACGGCGTCCGGTAGATGTGGAAGAGATTTTTGATTTTAAAGAAGCGGGATGCTGCGGAACAGCGGCGGTTATTTCGCCGGTAAAAAGCATTACCTATCGTGATCGGGAAGCGGTTTATTTGCAAGATGATCAGGTGGGTGAAGTGTGTCATAAATTGTACGACCAATTGCGCGGCATTCAATTAGGCACGGTAGAAGACAAATACGGGTGGAATTTTAAAATTCCGATGGATTGATTTTTACGGCTGGAAAAAATGAAAAGGGAAATAGATTAATCTATTTCCCTTTTTTTGATGGCTGAGGCCGGTAAAAAACTCTATTGAAAAGCTGAATAAGCGTACCGATTACCTGAGCGATGTTTTGCAACGGTTCTTTGATTTCTTTGGTGATGGTGTATTCCAATTGAGCGACATCTTCGACGGTTTTCTGGGCCGTGTCCACAATGCCGTCAACGCGCTCGGAAACCGTGCGCACATGTTCCAGAATTTCCGGCAAATCTTTATTTACGGCATCGAGGGTTTTGTTAACTTTGCCCAGGGTGTCTCTGAACCGAATAACCACCGGAATAAGCAAATAAACCAGCACCGTGAGTGAAAGTAAGAAAATAACGAATGCAACTTCCCAGACCATTGGATGAACCCCTTATTTGAAATTTTAAATTCCGAACTTTCCAAAACAGAAAGGAAAGCCCGGAAATGGTTATGCCAAGAATGTTTGAAGATCAGGATTTGGTTGAACGTTTGGCGCGCGTTTTCTTTTCGGTTTTTTCTTCCTGCGGTTTTTCTTCGTCGGCCGCATTGATTTGTTCTTCGAAATCGCGTTCTTCCTGAGCCAGATCATCGTCTTTGAAAGCGGCCTTGCCTTTATCCAGCGTTTCGGAGATTTTCTGCCGCAAAGTATCCAGTTCTTCTTTCAATTTGGTCAGTTCTTCTTTGGCTTTATCATACAGTTCTTCGCTTTCGTCGCGAATGTTGTCACGAAAATCGCGTCCGGGTTTGGGGGCAAACAACATGCCCAGTGCCGCGCCGATGAATCCGCCTACCAAAAACCCTTTTACAAAGTTGCTTCCGCCATTGTCATTAGCTTCCATAGAACCCTCCTAAAATTTTGATTGTTTTCATTGAGCAAGTTAAACAAAATTTGCCGGTAATTCAATAATCGTATCCTTTTTTAATTTGATGAGAAAAAAAGGGTGGCGGGGGACAACAAAAAAGCCCGGCACATGCAATAAATGGCCGGACTTTGGGTGTTTATCATTTACGCAAAAAAATCAGGCACTGGCCGCCAGGCTGGGCGTACCGATCGCCTGCCGGTATTCCGCCTGCAGGGTATCGAACAGTTCTTTGACCGAAATAATGCGGTCTACGCGGTAGGCATTGGAGCCGGCAAAGGTGAAGCCTTTCAGCAATTCGCCTTTTTGGGCGTAGGTTAAGGCATCGGCAATGCAATAGGGCGTGGTGCGGTAATCGCAGGTTTTCAGACATTTCCAGGAACATTTAAAGGGCTTTTTCTGCCCGGCCTTTACGTCGTCCAAAAATTGGTTGCGAATGGCCCGGCCGGGGAGTCCCACCGGACTTTCAATAATCACAATATCTTCTTTTTTGCTTTTGATGTAGGCCTGTTTAAATGCATCGGAAGCATCGCATTCGTCGGTAGCGACAAACCGTGTGGCCATTTGGATGCCTTTGGCGCCCAGGTCGAGAAACCTGGCGATATCGGCTCCGGTGTAAATGCCGCCGGCCGCAATTACGGGAATTTCACGATCCCATTGTTCTTCGAAACGACGCATGGTTTCCACCACCTGAGGAACGATATTTTCCAGCTGAAAAGCCGGGTCGTCGATTTGTGCTTTTTTAAAGCCCAGATGGCCCCCGGCTTTGGGACCTTCGACCACCACCGCCTCGGGAATGCGGCCGAAATTTTTGCCCCAGTATTGAAAAATGAGCTGGGCGGCCCGGGCCGAAGAAACGATGGGCACAAAATGCGTGCGGATTTTGCGAATCATTTCCGGGGTGTAACCTTTGGGAAAATGAAGCGGTAAACCGGCACCCATGAACACAATATCGACCTGCTCTTCGATGGCCGTGGCCAGCAGGTTGTCAAAATCGCTCATGGCTACCATAATATTCAGCCCGATTACCCCATTGGTCATCTTGCGTGCTTTGCGAATTTCCTGACGCAAAAAATAGATGTTAGCCTCGCGAAAGTGCATGTTCTCTTTTTTGAACAAAACACCTAAAGCGACCGAGGAAATAACGCCGATGCCGCCCTGATTGGCAACCGCCGAAGCCAGCCCCGAAAGCGAGATGCCAACGCCCATTCCACCTTGAATGATTGGGGTAGGCAATTTAAAATTGCCAATGCGCAGGCCGGGCATGTTTGAGTACTGCATGTTGTAAACCTTTCCGTTGGTTCTTTTACATGACGAGACAAAATGAGCTTTGTCTCCGAATTGCTAAGCTAAATATTGGGCGAATTTGACGTGGAGAAGCCGTTAAAACGGTTTCTCCCGTAATCCGCAAATAGCTTAAATTAAAGTTTACAATATTTTTGCGGAACGGTTTGTAAAAGTTTTGTAAAGTTCCGCTTTGTTCCGATTGCATTGCACAGGGTTTGCTTTTAGATTGCTCCTTACACACAATAAGGGAATGCGTCGTATGACAGAATACATTCTGGGAATCTCTGCCTTTTATCACGACTCTGCCGCGGTGCTGCTGGGCGACGGGGAAATTATGGCGGCGGTTCAGGAAGAGCGTTTTTCGCGCAAAAAGCACGATCATTCCTTTCCGCAGCAGGCCGTTGCCTATTGTTTGCAGGCGGCGAACATTGCGCCGGAAAAGTTGCGTGCGCTCGTATTTTACGAGAAGCCGTTCGTCAAATTTAACCGCATTCTGGAAACCTATTTAACCACGGCGCCACTGGGCTGGCGTTCGTTTGTCATGGCCATGCCGTTGTGGCTGGGTGAAAAATTGTGGATTTCGGAAATCATTCAAAAGAAACTGAATTACAAGGGAAAGGTTTTATTCGCCGAACACCATGAATCGCATGCCGCCTCGGCATTTTTTCCCTCGCCGTTTCGTCAAGCGGCAATTTTAACCATGGACGGCGTGGGAGAATGGGCGACCACCTCCATCGGACTGGGCAGAGACGGCCGGATCGAACTTTTGGCCGAACAACATTTTCCGCATTCATTGGGCCTGCTGTATTCGGCTTTTACCTATTTTACCGGCTTCAGAGTGAATTCCGGCGAGTACAAGTTAATGGGACTGGCCCCTTACGGTCAGCCGCGTTACGCGCAACGCATTCTGGACGAGTTGATCGATTTGAAAGAAGACGGTTCGTTTAAGCTGAACATGCGTTATTTTAACTACTTAAGCGGTCTGACCATGACCAACCGGCGCTTTGCCCGTTTGTTCGGCGGAGCACCGCGCAAGCCGGAACAACCGCTTACCCGGCGGGAAATGGATTTGGCTGCCTCGATTCAGGTGGTGACGGAAGAAATTGTATTGCGCATGGCCCGCCAGGCAAAGCGGCTGACCGGTGCCAAACATCTGTGCTTGGCCGGTGGCGTTGCCTTGAACTGTGTGGCCAATGGCAAACTGCTGCGCAGCGGGTTATTCGATGATCTTTGGATTCAACCCGCGGCCGGTGACGCAGGGGGCGCTTTGGGAGCCGCCTATTTGGCCCATCACCACTATTTGGGCAAAGAACGCCGTGTTTTTAACGGAAGCGACGCTCAGAAGGGGTCATATTTGGGACCGGAGTTTTCCGATGAAGAAATCGGGGCGTTTTTGCATTCGGTGGGAGCACGGTTTGAAAAATTGGAAGAAAAAGCACTTTTGCAGCGCACGGCCGAACTACTGGCACAAGGCAAGGTGGTTGGCTGGTTTCAGGGACGCTCCGAATTTGGCCCGAGGGCTCTGGGCAACCGTTCCATTCTGGCCGACGCCCGCCATGAACGCATGCAGGAAATTTTAAACTTGAAGATAAAATTCCGGGAAAGCTTTCGTCCCTTTGCACCGGCGGTAACGGAAGAAGCGGCTCCCGATTGGTTCGAAATCGACCGTCCGAGTCCTTACATGCTTTTGACGGCCTATGTGCGCAGGGAGAAAAGATTAAATCTGGCAGAAGACGAAACGAACGCTTCGCTTAAACAGCGTTTGAAAGCGAAGCGCTCTTTGATTCCGGCGGTAACCCATGTGGACTTTTCCGCACGTTTGCAAACGGTCAATGCCAAAACCAATCCGCTGTTTTACGGGCTGCTTAAAGCTTTCGAAAAAAAGACCGGCTGTCCGGTGCTGGTGAACACTTCGTTTAATGTGCGGGGCGAGCCCATTGTGAATACCCCGCAGGAAGCTCATGCGTGCTTTTTGCGTACGTACATGGATGCGCTGGTGTTGGGATCGTTTTTGTTGTTAAAAGAAGACCAGCCGGAAGACCATTTAAAACGTTACCCAAAGGAGGCCATCGCTCTTGATTAAGCAAAATTCCGTTCCGTCAGGCAAACAATTGCGCACCTTTTTTGCAAGCCTCTTTTTGGCTGCCGCCGTGCTGGCCGGACTGGGCTATTTTTCGGGGAAACCGTTGCTTTTGTTTGGCATGGGTGCTTTGGCGATCGTACTTGTTTTAATCCAGCCTTTTCCCGCGGCGCGTCTGGGGTTTTACCGCTTGTGGATGGCTGCGGGCAAAAAAACGGGCGATGTGACCTCGCGCCTGATTTTGAGCATTATTTTCTTTGTGATTTTTACACCGGTGGGGCTGCTTTTGCGATTGTTCGGACGGCGCCCGCTGGATGTGCGCTTCCGGGACGGGCGATCTTCGTATTGGAAAAAACGGCAAACGCCCCGGAGCGATCTGGAGAAAATGTATTGAGGCCAAAGCCGCCTACAAAGAACCCCCACCGCGATTGGTTGGAAAACCTCACGGTGGAAGGTTGCCTCTAATTTTTGAACAGGTAGTCGTAAATCTGTTCGTAATCCTTAACAAAAATCAGTTCAAAGCCATCCAGCAGTTCCTTGCTCAATTCACGTACGTCGGGTTTATTCTCGGCGGGCAGAATGATGCGTTTAATGCCAAAGCGTTTGGCCGCCATTAATTTTTCTTGCAAACCGCCAACGGCCAGAACTTTTCCCCGCAGGGTAATTTCGCCGGTCATGGCCAGATCGGCCGGCAGGGGTTGTTTTTTTAGTGCCGAAATCAGGCCGCTGGTCAGGGTAACCCCGGCCGAAGGCCCGTCTTTGGGTACGGCGCCTTCGGGCAAATGGATGTGCACTTCGTAGCGGGAAGTGAAATTCTGATCGATTTTAAATTTACGGTAACGTGAACGGATGTAATCCACGGCAATCATGGCCGATTCTTGCATAACCTCGCCTAACTTGCCGGTCAGGGTCAGTTTGTCTTTCCCGGGAATTAAATTGACTTCTACCCGCAACAGGTCGCCGCCAAAGGGCGTCCAGGCCAGTCCCGTAGCCACGCCGATTTCTTTTTTGCCTTTGAGTTTGCTGGTAATAAACTTGGGCTCTCCCAGAAATTTACTCAGATTGCTTTTGCCCACCACAATTTTTCGTTTACGCGGATGGTTGGAGAGCATGATGACCGCCTGCCGGCAAATTTTGCTGATTTCCCGCTCGAGATTACGCACTCCGGCTTCCATCGTGTATTTTACGATGATTTCGTTAATGGCCTCGTCTTTGATTTCCAGCTCATGGGAATGCAATCCGTTGAGTTTGAATTGTTTGGGAATTAAATATTGCCTGGCAATGGCCAGTTTTTCGTAATCCAGATAGCCCGGCAATTCGATGATTTCCATGCGGTCCAGCAACGGTTCGGGAATGGCATCGGGATAGTTGGCCGTGACCACGAAAAAGACTTTGGACAAATCGTATTCGATTTCCAGATAATGGTCAATGAACGAATGGTTCTGTTCCGGGTCTAACACTTCCAGAAGGGCCGAGGCCGGATCGCCGTGGTAATCGCTGTTTATTTTGTCCACCTCATCCAGTAGAAAGACCGGGTTAATGGTTCCGGCTTTTTTCATGCCCTGAATAATTTTTCCCGGCATGGAGCCGATGTAGGTTTTGCGGTGGCCGCGTATTTCGGCTTCGTCGTGAATGCCGCCCAGCGACATGCGCACGAAATTGCGCCCCAGCGCACGGGCGATGGAGCGTCCCAGAGATGTTTTGCCCACTCCCGGCGGTCCGGCCAAACACAGGATGGGCCCTTTTAACTGTTTGACGCGCTGCAACACGGCAATGTGTTCCAGAATGCGTTTTTTGGGTTTTTCCAGCCCGTAATGGTCGGTGTCCAGAATCTTTTTGGCCCGGGCAATGCTGATTTCATCTTCGGTTGTCTCTTTCCAGGGCAGGTTTAAAATCCATTCCAGATAGGTGCGAATAACATTGTATTCCGGGGAGAGCGGAGGAATTTTGGCCAGGCGCTCTAACTCTTCGTCGACTTTTTTCCGGGCTTCTTCCGAAAGTTTTTTCCCGGCGAATTTTTCACGTAAAATGGCAACATCGCTGCCTTCTTCGGCTTCTTCACCCAGCTCTTCCCGAATGACGCGCAGTTGCTCCTGCAAGAAGTAGTTGCGCTGGGTTTTGACCATTTGGTCGCGAATTTTTACGTCTAATTCCGATTTCAGGCGGAGAATGTGATTTTCGTGAATAAGGATATCGATGAGCATGCGCATGCGATGCAAAAGTTCCCATTCTTCCAGAATCTTTTGCTTTTGGGCGAGGGGAACATCCAGATAGCCGGCGATAAAATCGGTTACCTTTTCCAGATCGTCGATTTGATTGACCGAGAAGATGATTTCCTCCGGCAAATCGTCGTTCATTTTAACGTAATCTTTGAAAAGGGAAACCAGCTCGCGTTTAAGGGCTTCGGTTTGATCGGTAATTTGGACTTCGCCAAACGGAATGAAAAAGGTTGCCCTAATGATATTTTTGTGTTTGCGATACCGAACGACTTTGCCGCGAATGATGCCTTCGACCAGTACTTTGAGCAAGTTGTTCGGCAGGCGCACAATTTGCGCGATGCGTCCCATCACGCCAAAGCGGTAAAGGTCGCGGGAGGTAATGTCTTCCAGGGTGGGATCTTTTTGCGCCACCAAAAAAATGAGCTTGTTTGTTTTCATGGCCCGCTCAACGGCCTCGATGGAATTGGGGCGCCCCACAATGAGCGGTACGACCATGTGGGGGAAAAAGACCAGGTCTTTTAAAGGAAGAACGTTTAAAGTGTATTCTTGGGTCAAGTCGATTTCAAAAATTTCCGTATCTTTCATGGCCATGCACCTTTGTTTTGAAATGCAAAAAAAAGCGGAGCAGAGCTCCGCTATGTGATGGTTAGGATGTTCTAAGTGTTCTTAAGCGCTTTTCTTTGTCCGGGCAAACTCGTAAATCGGTTCCTTCTTTTCGGTAACCACTTCTTCGGTAATGACGATTTTTTTCAAACCGGCCATGGACGGCGCTTTGAACATGATGTCCAGCATGATGTCTTCCATGATGGAACGCAATGAACGGGCGCCGGTTTTGCGTTTAACCGCTTTTTTGACGACGGCCTGCAAAGCCTCCTCGCGAAATTCCAGTTCAATGCCTTCCATCTTCATCAATTGCTTGTATTGCTTAACCAGAGCGTTTTTGGGTTCGGTTAAAATGGTGTACAATGCTTTTTCGTCAATTTCGTTCAGGGTACCAACCACCGGTAAACGTCCGATGAGTTCGGGGATGAGTCCGTATTTAAGCAGGTCTTCCGGTTCGACCATAGCGTACAATTCGCTGGTAGAGAGCGATTGGGTATTGCTCAGTTTTTTCTCGAAGCCGATTTTCTTTTCGCCAATGCGGCGCAAGATAATTTCTTCCAATCCTTCGAAAGCTCCACCGCAAATGAACAGAATGTTTTTGGTGTTAATGTTGACCAAATTTTGTTCCGGATGTTTACGCCCGCCTTTGGGAGGAATGCTGGAAACCGTTCCTTCCAAAATTTTGAGCAGGGCCTGCTGTACGCCTTCGCCCGACACATCGCGGGTGATGGAAGGATTGCCATCTTTGCGCGAAATTTTGTCGATCTCGTCGATGTAAATGATGCCGCGCTCGGTTTGCTGCACGTTGTAATTGGCGGCATGGTACAGGCGAACGAGAATATTTTCCACGTCTTCGCCTACGTAACCCGCTTCGGTTAAAACGGTGGCATCGGCAATGGCAAAGGGAACGTGCAGAATTTTAGCCAGCGTTTGGGCCAGCAATGTTTTTCCCGTGCCCGTCGGCCCGATCAGCAAGATGTTGCTCTTTTCGATTTCCACATCGTCGGCCTGATCGATGTGGCTGATGCGTTTGTAGTGGTTGTACACGGCCACGGACAGAATTTGCTTGGCGCGATCCTGCCCGATGACGTATTTGTCCAGTTCTTCCTTAATCTTGTTCGGCGGAAGCAGATCCTGCTGTTCTTGAATGGAAGCCTGTTTGCGGTGGCGCATGATAATCTCGTGCGCACTTTCTACGCAGTAGTTGCAAATGTGCACGTCCGGGCCGGAAATCAGGCTTTCCACCTCATCTGCAGACCGTCCGCAAAACGAGCAGCGGAAGATGGGATTGCGGAAATTTTTAATGCTCATTTTGTTTTTCCTTTTGTTGCCGTATCGTTGGCGCGCGAGATCAAAATTTTGTCCACAATGCCGTAGTCGAGCGCCTCTTGTGCGGACATAAAGTAATTACGATCGGTGTCTTTTTCTATTTGTTCTATGGATTTTCCGGTAGCTTCGGCCAAAATTTCGTTCAGCACCTGCTTAATGCGCAAAATTTCGTTGGCAGCAATGGCAATGTCCGAGGCCTGACCTTCGGCGCCACCCAGCGGCTGATGAATCATAATGCGGGCGTGGGGCAAGGCATAGCGTTTGCCCTTTGTCCCGGCTGCCAAAAGCAAAGCACCCATGCTGGCAGCCTGTCCCATGCAGGTGGTTACCACATCGGGTTTAATATACTGCATGGTGTCGTAAATTGCCAGTCCCGAAGAAACAATACCTCCGGGTGAATTGATGTACAGGTAAATGTCTTTGTTCGGGTCCTCGGCTTCCAGAAAAAGAAGCTGGGAAATAACCAGACTGGCAATGTTGTCATCAATGGGAGTGCCCAAAAAGATGATGCGTTCTTTGAGCAGTCTGGAATATATGTCATACGCACGTTCCGTACGCCCGGTTTGTTCGATTACGATGGGAACCAAAGGCATTCGTACGCTCCTTTCTTGTGTTCGTTACGTTTAATCGAGCACGATCTCGTTTTCTTCGATTTCGGCATTTTCCAATAAAAACTTCACTATTTTGTCGTAAAACAGATCGTCTTTCATGTGTTGTACCTGATGGGCGTTCGCCATCATCTGTTTGCGTTGTTCTTCATCTTTAACGAATTCTTTCAGAAAATTCTCCACTTCTTCGTCGCTAACCTGAATGTTCTCTTTTTCGGCGATGGCTTTGGTCAGGTAGAACCACTTAACCATGGTTTCGGCATTGGGTTCGTAAGCGCGGCGCGCAACTTCTTCCTTGATTTGCGGGTTACGCTGCATGGCGCTGCGCACCATGTGCTCCAGATAGTTGTCGATCAGGGTCTGCGGAATTTCGAAGGGATTTTCCGCCAACAAGGTCTGGATCAGGTCGTCTTCCAGGCGTTTTTTGGATTCGTCTTCGTATTGGCGTTCCAGATTTTCACGGATGCGTTTTTTGAGATCATCTACGGTTTTCAAAGATTCGTCGCCCAGGTCCTGGACGAATTCATCCGTAAGTTCGGGGATTTTTTCTTCCACGATCTCTTTGACGGTCATTTCGTACACTTCTTTTTTACCGGCGTAATCTTTCTGAGGAAAGTCATCCGGGTACACTTTTTCGACGCGTTTGGTTTCGCCTTTTTTGGCGCCGATGAGCTGCTTTTCGATTTCTTTGTCGAACAATCCCTCGCCGATTTTGATGGCCACATCGTTGTATTTACGTCCCACGATGGGTACGCCCGTTTCATCCAGTTCTTGCATGTCCACGGTAATGCGGTGACCTTCTTCTACCGGGCCGTCCACAGCGGTTACTTCGGCGCGTTCTTTCAGCAGTTGCTCAATGTTTTCATCGACCAGTTTATCGGTAATGACGTATTTGTCGCGGACTAACTTGATGCCCTTGTATTTTTTGAGTTCGATTTCGGGCAGGGTTTCGACTTCGATGGTGGAAATTAAATTGCCTTCTTCGTCAAAATCCACGCTTTTGGCTTCCGGGATGCCGATGAAATCTATTTTTTCTTGCTGTGTCGCTTCGAACAAGCTCTTTTCCACGGCGCGTTCCAGAGCGTAACTTTCGATGATGCCGGCGAAACGGCGTTTAACCATGGTCAGAGGGGCTTTCCCTTTGCGGAAGCCGGGAATTTGTGCTTCTTTTCGGAATTTTTTTGCTTCTTCTTCACGAATCACGTCCAATTCATCCTTGGGCAGCGTAACTTTTAGCTCCTGTTTCGAACTGGAAATTTTCTTAACTTCGGTTTTAACCATTATATTTCAACCTCCTTTATCAGAATCGAATAATTTAAAACCTTGAAATTTACTTCTTTTTGCAGGCAAAAGCAAATTGGGAAAATAGCTGTTAAAAGGCGGGAAGAAAGAAAATTTTGGGGCATTCTATTTTGCGGAAACGAGATCGCTAAAGAAAGATACGCTATTTCTTCCAATCGTCAAACAAGGAAAGTTGTCCCTCGTTCTTTTTGGGCTTCGCTTTGCGTTGTTGCCTTTTTTGTTCCAGTAATTCCTGTTCGATGGCATCCAGAAAAGAGCTCCGCGGATTCTGGTAGGTGCGCCCGAACAAAAAGCGTTTCCGTGCGTGACTCAGAAACAAATAATCTTTGGCCCGGGTCATGCCCACGTACAGCAGACGGCGTTCTTCCTCGGGATCGGCCCGTCGATTTTCGAACAGGGCGTAGGGCAAAATGCCCTGTTCGCAACCCACGATAAACACACACCCGAACTCCAGGCCTTTGGCGGCGTGCAGCGTCATCAGGGTAACGCGTTCGACATTGGGCTGGTACAAATCCTGCCCCTGACCCAGAAACGCCCAGCGCACAAAGGCTTCGAAGTCACGACCGAACGGCTCGGCGAGGTCTAACAGTTTTTTGAACAATTTTTTGTCTTTGGAGCTTTGGGGCTTGATGATGTGGGAAATAACGATTTCCAACCATTCGGTTACGGTTAATTTTTGGGGCGTGTAATTTTGCAGCAGTTGCCAGTCGCTGCCGTTAATGTTGCGCTGAGACAGGGTTTGCTTTAAATACGATCCGGTAGGCGCAAGATGGGCGCGTAAAAGGTCGATGGCGGTGCGAATGGGTTCTTCGTGCAGCCAGGAATCGTGTCCGACCACCTGATAGGGAATGGCGTGGTCATTCAGGGCTTTTTCCAGCGGCGGAATAAGCTTGTTAATTCGTACCAAAACGGCGAAATCGGCGAAGGAAGAGATTTTACCGGCGTGTTCGCCTTCGCTGACGGCGCTGTCCATGGAAAAGAAACGCACGCCGCCCATCATGTCTTCGATGGTACGTGCCACAAATTCGGCTTCGCTTTTTTCGCTGGCCTCGCTTACCAGAGAAATTTTTACGCCTTCATTCAAACCGTTCAGAAAGCTTTCCTGCGGGCCGCCCTGCAACACATGCGCCGAGGCCTTTAAAATGCGGTTGGTACAGCGGTAGCTAATTTTCAGATGGAAAAGCCGGGCCTGGGGAAAATCGTGTTCGAAGCGGTGAATAAAGGAAACGTCCGCACCGCGGAAGCCGTAGATGGCTTGATTGGGATCGCCAATGGCAAATAAATTGGGTTGGGCGCCGGAAGTTAGGATGGTGAGCAGGCGGTATTGCCCGGGATTTACATCCTGATATTCATCCACCAAAATCCATTGAAAACGTTTGCGGTAAAGGGCAGCCAGTGTCTCGTCGCTTTCCAGAAGGTTGACGGTTTTAAAGATCAAATCTTCCAGATCTACGGCATTTTGTTCTTGCAAAAATTGTTCGTACCGGGCCAGGATGTCGTGTGTTTGCGGATCGGGCAGGTCTTCCAGAAAAAGCTTGTAGCGTGCGATGGCCTGTTGGACGGCGTTTCGGGTCTCACCCTCCAGCCCGATTTGAGCCAGGAAATTTAGGCGGTCTTGTTGATCGAAGATGACCAGGGGGGTGGTCCGGTTAATCGCCTGCGCCTGTTCGGTTAAAATTTGCAGACCAAGGGCGTGAAAAGTGGTAACGGTGATTTTGCCCACTGCCTTTTTGTTGAAAATGGTTTGCGCCACGCGTTCGCGAATTTCTTCCGCCGCTTTGTTGGTAAAAGTGATGGCCAAAATTTCTTCCGGAGGCACATGGTTGTGTTCGATCAAATAGGCGATACGCCGGGTAAGCACACGGGTTTTCCCGGTACCGGGACCGGCCAGCACCAGGGCCGGTCCGCGAAAGTGACGTACGGCTTCTTTTTGCTCGGGATTTAGATCGCTGAGTAAGTGGTGTTCGCCTTTGGCGTTAAAGAGGGTCGCTTGTTCTCCCTGTTGCTTTTGTTTTTCTTGCTGCAACCGGCGGAATTCTTTCAGATCGAAAGGAATGGGACGCGCTATGTGATATTGCGTGGGGGCTTCTTGCACCAGGCTGCCGAAAAGGGTTTTTTGCGTGGTCAGGTGCTGCCGTTCTTTTTCGTCGAACACGTGAATCTGACCGTATTCTCCGTCGAAGCCTTCTTTGACGAAAACTTCACGGTTGCGCATCCGTCGGATGCCTTCTACTACGATTTCGTTGGTTACGTGCGCAAGCTCGTCCAAAGGCATGTTGAGCAGAATGTCGAATTCGGAACCGCCTTTTTGAATGAGCGCCTGGTAAGCCTGAATTACTTTTTTGCTGTTGGCGCTAACGCCCAGAATTTCGGAAAGCAATTCTTTTAAGGGAATTAAAGAATGGAAAGGTTTTTTATCGCTGCGCTGTTCGATGTCGTCCCGATCGGACAGTTGGGCTACGCGGCTAAGTACGCCAACGGTTAGTTTTTTGCCGCAAACGGGGCAGATGCCGTTATGTTTGAGCGATTCCAGCGGATCCCAGACGATGCCGCATTTACGGTGTCCATCGAAGTGATATTTTCCTTCTTGCGGATAGAATTCTACCGTGCCCAAAAAAGTTTCGTCCGCCGGGTTTTTCATGGCCCGGATCATGGCGGGGTAGCTGAGATCGGAGTCAAACAGGTTGGCCTCGCGGCCCAATTTTTCCGGGGAATGGGCATCGGAATTAGAAACCAACGTGTATCGATCCAGGAAACTGCACATCCAGTTCATGGGCGGATCGGAAGAGAGTCCGGTTTCGACGGCGTGGATGTGCGGGGTGAGATCTTCGAAGCACTCTTCGATGGAATCGAATCCCGATTTGGAACCCAGAACGGAGAACCACGGCGTCCAGATGTGGGCCGGAATGAAGAAGACGTTTTCGTTTACTTCCAGTACCAGTTCCAGCAAGTCGCGAGCGTCCAGCCCGAGAATGGGCCGTCCGTCGGAGGTAATGTTACCGATGCGGGCCAGCCGGGCTTGAATGCCCTCGACTGTTTCGAAGTCGGGGGCCAGAACGACGTTGTGATTTTTACGGACTTTACCATTCTTTTTGTAAATGTTGCTGATTTCTGCGGTAAGTAAAAAACGCATGGGACGATCGGGGGCGCCACTGATGCGCAGTTCATCTTTCAATTTGAACAGTCCGGGTTCGGCCGGTTCCAGTTTTTCTTTGAGTTCTTTGGTCCATCCGGGATGGGTAAAGTCTCCGGTGCCAACGACGGAAATGCCTTTCATGCGGGCCCAGAAGTCCAGTTTTTCGGGTACCAAATCTTTGCTGGTGGCAATGGAAAAATGCGAATGGATGTGCAAATCGGCGATGAAGCGCATAATTAAGTTCTCCACACTAAATGTGTAAAGCAAATTTTAACGCAAGAGAGGTTTGAGTGCAATTTTTTATTTTACGGATGATTCGATCGATGGACCTGAAAGGTGGAAAAATTAATAACAGATGCCGTGATTTTATCGTCCGGTACAATCTGGTTAGATGTTAACTTTTCCGAATTCGGAGAAGAGAATAGTTGACGGAGAAGGGGAAGCTTTTGCCCGCAGTTTCTGGCGGCAGCAGTGCGGTTTCGCGAAGTTTTTGCGTGGCTTTTTACGGGCTGGCGCTGATTTCCGCCGCCTTTAGATTTTCCTAAAATGCGCTTGTTTCAATTTTCCATTTTGAATCCCACTCTGATTCGATTAAAACAACATCACGATCAACTATTAGAAACGCGCAACGGTGTTTCAATCCCACTCTGATTCGATTA